>DAIOWL010000211.1:5287-9323 GCA_036758545.1 Streptosporangiaceae bacterium
AGTTCGTCGATGGACTCCTGCTTGGCCGCCTGGATGAAGCCGCAGGTATTCACCAGCACCACGCTGGCGTCGTCGTCGGAGGTCAGCTCCCAGCCGGACGCGGTCAGCCGCGCCGCGAGCTCTTCGGAATCGACCTCGTTGCGCGCGCAGCCCAGCGTGACCAGGCTGACGGTCCGGGCCGGGGGCGGGGAAGGTGGAGAAGGCGGAGACGGAGACACACCGTGAGCCTACCCAGGGGACTGGGTGGTCGCGCGCTGCTAACTCGCCTTGGGTGTGAAGCTCAGCGTCACCGGCACGGTGCTGTTGGGGTTCTGGCGCTGGCCGTTCACGGTGAGGACGACCCCGCCCGGGTTGCCCAGCCGGACGTCGACCGCCTTCTTCTCCGTGAAGGTCCGCGAGGAACCTGCCGGGATCACCCCCATGAAGAGCTGGGCGCCGTCGGCGGAGCTGGTCAGCAGGACCCAGCAATCTTCGTTGGCGGTGAGCTTGATCACCACGTCGTGCGAGGTGGGCGTCGGGCTCGGGTGCGCCGTCGGCTTCGCGCTGGCCGTGGCCGTATGCGTCGGGGCGGCAAGATGCGCGGCCGGCTTGGACCCATCACCGCTGTTGTGAGATACCAGCCGGTACGCGCCGAACCCGATGATGGCCAGCAGCACCACGGCCACGATCAGGCTCAGGCTGGGCGAGCGCCGCTCGCGGATCTTGATCGGGGTGGACGGCTCGAAGACCTCGGCCGCCCTGATCATCCCAGGCGGGCCGTGCTCGGCGTCGTACGCGCTGATCAGCGGGACCGGGTCGGTCCCGACGACGGAGGCGATGCTGCGGATGTGCCCGCGGGCGTAAAAGTCGCCGCCGCAGGCGGAGAAGTCGTCCTGTTCGATGTCCCGGATGATCGATTCCCTGATCCGGGTCTGGTGGCTGACCTGGCCGATGGTGAGACCGGCCTGACGGCGGGCTTCCGTCAGGCTTTCGCCGATGCTCACGCCAGCCTCCACGTGCTCGCAGTCGCTGTCAGGAGAAGATGGCCATCCCGCGTACGGAGGCCATTACCAAGTGTAGACAGCGGCGCGGCCCGCGCGGTCTATCCGCCGCGCAGGGAATCGAGCGTCTCTTCCAGGTCCTCGGGCCTGACCAGCACGTCGCGCGCCTTGGAGCCCTCGCTCGGCCCGACGATGTCCCGGCTTTCCAGCAGGTCCATCAGCCGCCCGGCCTTGGCGAACCCGACCCGAAGCTTGCGCTGCAGCATCGACGTCGAGCCGAACTGGGTGGTGATGATCTGCTCCGCCGCCCGGAGCAGCAAATCCAGGTCGTCGCCGATCTCCGAGTCGATCTCCTTCTTCTCCGGCACGACCGCGACGTCCTCGCGGTAGTCGGGCTCGGCCTGCTTCTTGCAGTGCGCGACGATGTCGCGGATCTCCTTCTCCGACACGAACGCGTTCTGCAGCCGGATCGGCTTGGACGCGCCCATCGGCAGGAACAGCGCGTCGCCCTGGCCGACCAGCTTCTCCGCTCCCGGCTGGTCCAGGATGACCCGGGAGTCGGCCAGGGAGGAGGTGGCGAAGGCCAGCCGGGACGGCACGTTGGCCTTGATCAGGCCGGTCACCACGTCCACGCTCGGCCGCTGGGTGGCCAGCACCAGGTGGATGCCGGCCGCCCGGGCCAGCTGGGTGATCCGGACCACGGAGTCCTCGACGTCGCGCGGGGCGACCATCATCAGGTCGGACAGCTCGTCCACGATCACCAGCAGGTACGGGTACGGGAGATAGACCCGCTCGCTGCCCGGCGGCGGCTTGAGCTGGCCCGCCCGCACCGCCTTGTTGAAGTCGTCCACGTGCCGGAACCCGGAGGCGGACAGGTCGTCGTACCGGCGCTCCATCTCGCCGACCACCCAGTCCAGCGCCTCGGCCGCCTTCTTCGGGCTGGTGATGATCGGCGTGATCAGGTGCGGAATTCCGTCGTAGATGGTCAGCTCGACCCGCTTGGGGTCGACCAGGATCATCCGCACCTCGTCCGGCGTGGCCCGGGTCAGGACCGAGGTGATCAGTCCGCCCAGGCATACCGATTTTCCGGCACCGGTCGCGCCGGCGATGAGGAGGTGAGGCATCTTGGCCAGGTTCGCCACCATGACCCGGCCCTCGACGTCCTTGCCCAGGCCGACCACCATCGGGTGATGGTCGGACAGCGCGGTCTGCGACTTGAGCACGTCGCCCAGGCTGACGACCTCCTTGTCCGCGTTCGGGATCTCCACCCCGATCGCGGACTTGCCCGGGATCGGCGAGATGATCCGGACGTCGGCGCTCTTGACCGCGTAGGAGATGTTCTTGCTCAGCGCGGTGACCCGCTCCACCTTGACCGCCGGGCCGAGCTCGATCTCGTACCTGGTCACCGTCGGGCCCCGGCTGAACCCGGTGACCTGCGCGTCCACCTGGAACTGCTCGAGCACCTCGGACAGCGCCGCCACCACGATGTCGTTCGCCCTGGTCCGCTGCTTCGGCGCGGTCCCCGGCCGGAGCAGAGCGGTCGGCGGCAGCGTGTACGCGATCGCGTCGCCCGAGGTCAGCGTGAGCTGCTCGGGGTTGCGCAGCGGCGCCGAGGGCTTCGGCACCGCGATGGCGGGCTCGAGCGCAAGCTCGGGTTCGTGCGGCACGGGCGCCGCGGGTTCCTCGTGGATGCCGAAGCCCAATGCCTCGGCCAGGCCGGCCGCGCCATCCGGGCGGGGCTTGCCTCGTTTCTTGTCCTGCTCGAGCAGCGGCGTGTCGTAGGGCTTGGTGTGATCGCCGGCCTCAATGGCCGGGCGCAGCCTGATCTGCCTGGCGATCTGACCGCGCGCCCGGCGGACCGTGCCGCCGGTGCCGGCCTCGTAGTCCCCGTCGATCTCCAGGCCGTCATCGTCGGCCCCGGCCCGCGGCTTGCCGCCGAACATCTCCCGCAATTCGCGGAGGCGTTCCGGTATCCGGTGCACCGTGGTGCCGGAGATGAGCAGGAGGCCGTACAAGGCCAGCAGCGTGAGCAGCGCCACCGCCGCCCACGTGGTGAGCGAGGAGGACAGCGGGCCTGACACGGCGTAGCCGATGTAGCCGCCGGCCAGGTGCATGGCGCGCGCTCCGTCGGACGGGCGCGGCGTGCCCTTGGCGATGTGGATCAGGCCGAGCGCGCCGAGCAGCAGCGCGGTCCAGCCGATCGTGGCCCGGATCGTCTCGGTGTTGCGGTCCGGGTGACGCAGGAACCGCCAGGCCAGCAGCAGCCCCAGCACCGGGATAACCCAGGCCAGCGTGCCGAACCCGCCGACGGCCACGGTCCGGATGGACCGGCCGGCCGCGTTGGGCATCCGGAACCACAGGCCGGCCGCGAGCACGATGGCCGCGCCCAGCGTGAGCAGCCCCACGCCGTCGCGCCTGTGGTGCGGGTCCAGGTCGCGCGCGCCGCGGCCGACGGCCCGGGCGGCGAACCCGACCGCTCCGGCGACGAGCATCCAGGCGGCCGCGATCATCTTGCCGGTCCAGCTGACCAGGAGCACGACGGGATCGCGGGGCGGGGGTCCCTGGGCCGCGCGGCGCCCGGCTGATCGACCTTGGGCCGTGCGACCCTTGCCCGTGCCCGGCTTGCCGGACGGTTTCCGGTTGCTCTTCTTTTTCGGGGTCTTCGGGCCCGAACGGGTCTGGCTGCCTTGCCCCTGCTTACGGCGGGGGGCCTGGCGGGCCGGTGACTTGGCGGCCGCGGGGCGGTCCGCAGGCTCGGGGGCAGCCTCGTCCAGCCCGCCGCGCGAGCGGGCAGATCCGTTACGGGCACGGGTCGCCATACTTACAAACGTAGCGAGAACTCGTGATGACCCAAAGCACCTGGGGCGTGTGTCGCCTTACGGCGCAAGCATGTACTCGTAGCGGTGCGAGTCGCGAAAGCCGCACCGCTGGTAGAGCGCGCGGGCCGGGGCGTTGCCCGTCTCGACCTGGAGCAGGATCCGCCGCGCGCCGCGGGCCGCGGCCGCGGCGGCCAGGCCCGAGGTGATGGCCGCGCCCAGGCCCTGGCGCCGGCAGGC
>DAIOWL010000212.1:0-5575 GCA_036758545.1 Streptosporangiaceae bacterium
CGCAGTGGTGGTGGTGGTGATGGTGATGGTGGTGGTGGTGGAGGTGCTGCCCCGGAAGATTCAGCTTGATGCAGCCGAGCGCCTCCCGTTCCGGCAGGAGCTCACTGAACTGGGCGTCCAGTTCGAGCAGGCTAAGACCAGACATTAAAATTCCCCTTCCGATTTCCTTAACTTTCCTGGCGTCACGGTAGTGCGGGCGCCGGGATTGCGCGTTGCTGGCATCCGGCCAGACGCGCACGCTTTAGATCAGCGTTTTCAATTTGATCCGCAGGTCAGGACCCGCGCCGCAGCGGTCACACCGGGCAGCAGATATCGCTAGCACGCAGCACGACCAGAATACGGATAAGGACATGAGCGCTTACCGGAGCGTTCGCAAATCCGCTATCCCTGGATAAGCCTCACGTTGATATAGCGTCGTCATTACGGCGCTCTTCCCCCTCCGTTTTGCGGGCCAGGGCCTGAAGATCTCTCATTTCCCTGAACTCGCTTACGAGATTATCCGCTCATCCGAAGGCTGGCAATCCCCCATTTACTCGATATTGCCGTTGCCCTCATTTTACTGAGACCGTATACAAGGGACCTGAATTTACCCGCCAAGGCCGCCGGAATCACCAGAGCCCGGGGCAGATAAATGCTCTGGACTAATAGAGACGCTTACGATCTTCCGACGGTTTACACGCCACAGAAAATTAGCTGATTAATCTTTACGGGAACGGCTCCGGCGGTCAGCACGGGGGCTGGTCGCGGTCGCCGGGAGGAGGGCTGGGGAGGTGAGTGGAGGTCCGGCCGAGCTGGGACCGGGCCAACGCTACCGCTTCCAGGGTGGAGTGCACGCCGAGCTTGCCTCTGAGGTTGTGCAGGTGCGTATTAACGGTCTTCAGCGACATACGCAGCTGCCTGGCCACCTCGCGCTGCCCGGACATGTGCTTAATTGCAGGACAGGGGCGGTTTGCCTCGGTACCATCTAAGGCTTTTACAGACGAGCCTGCTATATATCGCGTATCGGGCATCTCGGTCGTTAGGCTGAGCAAGCGGATCTAAATGCCGACTGGGTGAGGGTGACGCCGGATTCCTGACGGGCGCCGGCGGTGGCAGGAAGGGCTGATGGTGATGGCGGTCTTCGTCCTGGTGCACGGCGCATGGGGCGGCGCGCATGGCTTCCGCAAGGTACGCGGCCCGCTCCGGGAGGCCGGTCACGAGGTCTTCACGCCCAGCCTGACCGGCATCGGCGAGCGGGCGCACCTGACCAGCCCGCAGGTGAGCCTGACTACTCACATCGCCGACGTGGTCAACGCCGTCTGGTACGAGGACCTCAGCGACATCGTGCTGCTCGGCTACTCCTACGGCGGGGTCGTGGTCACCGGGGCGCTCGAGCACATCGGCGACCGGGTTCGGCACCTGGTCTACCTGGACGCCTTCGTGCCCGGCGACGGCGACACGGTGGCCGGCCTGGGCGGCGCAACGGCCGAAAGCGGCCTGGCGGCCCTGGGCCGCGACTGGCTGGTGCCGCCGCTTCCCCGCGAGTACGACGACCCGGCCGAGGCGGCGTGGGCCGGACCGCGGCGCACGCCGCACCCGGCCGGCTGTTTCACCGAACCGGTCCGGCTGGCGCGCCCGCTGGAGGACTACCCGTTCACCCGCACCTACATCAAGGCCACCGGCGAGCCCCGGCCCCATGGCGGCGGGCCGTTCTGGGCCGCCGCGGACCGGGCCCTGGCCTCGCCGGCCTGGCGCTACCGGGAGATCGCCACCAACCACATGATCGCCAGCAACCGGCCCGGTGACCTCGTCCGGTTGCTGCTCGAGCTGACCTGAGCCTTCAGCCCTCCCCGCAGGCCGGCGGCCTCCACATGATCTACACCGGGCCTGCAAGCGGTTTGCGCGGCCATGGCGTGATCTGGGGCCAACCCAGAGGAGGACGCGATGAGCGACCAGATCCAGCCGTGGCCGGTGGTGAAGCAAGGCAGCCAGGGGCACCCCGTGCCTGCCCTCCAGTATCTGCTGCGGGACCGCGGCCACCACGTGACCGTGGACGGGATCTTCGGGCCGAAGACCGAGGCGGCGGTGGAGCAGTTCCAGATCGCGGACCAGTTGCACATCGACGGGATCGTCGGGCCGCAGACGTGGGGCGCCCTGGTCATCGTGCTGGCCCGCGGCAGCACCGGTGACGCGGTCCGCGGTCTGCAGGAGGAGTTCCGGTTCCGCGAGCAGTCCGGCGGCCCGGGCCACGGCCTCGCGGTCGACGGGATCTTCGGGCCCAAGACCGCGACCGCGGTGCGCAGCTTCCAGCAGGCGCTCGGGCTCACCGTCGACGGGATCGTCGGCCCGCTGACCTGGCGGGCGCTCGTCAGCGGCATGCTCTCGTTCTGATCCGCCCCGGGTGGCGCATCTAGGTTCGCTGGGCCGCGGGGGCGCGGAGCGGGCCAGGGCGGCCGCACCGGGGTGAGAAGGCTGCGCGGGCGAGGGCGGCTGCGCCGGGAGCGCGGATGCCTACGCCGGGGCGAGGAGGGCGGCACAGGGGCGGGAACTACGCCCGTTCGGCGTAAATCACCTGCTCGAAACCTGTACCGGTCCTGTCGACAGTCAACCGGATTGATGTAAGGTGTGTTACTAAAGTTAACAAAAGGGGTCTTTGAGGCATGGGGCACGCAGTTTAGCAGCCTGCGGCCGATTTAGTCCATTTTGAGCAATTAACACCAAAGTGGCCGTTAAGCTGCCCGGATGTCAGGCGCTCCGAAGGCACCGTGCACCTTGTGGTGCCTTCTCAGTGAGCGCGACCTGTTCGGGAAGGAACCCTTTGGGGCGCCACAGCAAAGCATCACGACTCAAGCAACTCGTAGTACCCGCGGCCACCGTGCCTGCCCTGGCCGGCATGGCGGCCGCCGTCTGCCTCGCGCCGCAGGCGCAGGCCGACCCGGCGCCGGACCACGTGGCGCAGGCCGCCGCGGCCACGCAGACCGCCACGATCGCGGACACGCTCAGCCAGCGCGGCATATCCTCGGCCGAACTGTTCGCCGCGGTGCGGCAGACCAACGCGAACCCGTCGCGGCCCGCCCGCTACACCGTCCGGTCGGGTGACTCGCTCTCCGCGATCGCCGGGAAGGTCTACCACAAGCAGAACGCATGGACCGTTCTGTACTGGGCCAACCGCGGCACGATCCACTGGGCGAACATGATCAGCGAGGGGCAGGTGCTGAAGGTCCCGGCGCTGCCCGCCAAGATCCCGGCCGCGCCCTCCCAGCTCGGCCCGGCGCCGGCACCGGCCCCGGTGGCCGCGCCAGTCGCTACGTCCTCGTCCTCGTCCTCGTCCTCGTCCTCGTCCGCGCCCGCCCGGGCCGCGGTCTCGGGCAGCTACTCGGGCGCCAGCGGCTCGTACCAGGCCTGCGTGATCGCCCGCGAGTCCGGCGGCAACTCGCAGGTCATGAACTCGAGCGGGCACTACGGCCTGTACCAGTTCAGCGCAGGGACCTGGGCCGCGTACGGCGGTTCGTCCGCCGACTTCGGGCACGCCAGCGTCTCGGAGCAGAACCGGGTGTTCAACAACGCGATGGCACAGGGCGGCCAGTCCAACTGGTCCCCCTACGACGGCTGCTGACCGGCTGACCGGCAGGGCCCCGCGGTGGCGGCACCCGCGGGGCCCGGGCCCGGCCGGATGTATCGTTGAACGATACTGATCCGGCCGGGCGAGACGAAGGATTCCCGCGGGGCGCGCAGGCTGCGGACCGCGGTCCACGACGCGGACCCGGGCATTTTCGCCCTGGTCATGGCCACCTGCATCGTGTCGCGGGCGATGCAGCTCGACGGCGCGGCCGCCCTGTCGGGGATCCTGCTGGCCGCCGGGATCGCGGCCTACCTGGTGCTGGCGGCGGTGTACGCCGGGCGGCTCGCGATCAACCGGGCCGGCGTCCGCGCCGACGCGGCCGATCCTGGCCGCGCGTTCGGCTTCTTCACGCTGGCGGCCGGCTCGAACGTGCTGGCCGCCCGGCTGGCGGCCGACGACCACCTGGCCGCGGCCGCGGTGCTGCTGGTGATCGGCGGGGTCAGCTGGGCCGGCCTCGGCTACCTGCTGCCACCGCTGCTCGCGGGTCGCGGGCTGGGCGGAGCCAGCGGCTCGTGGTTCCTGTGGCCGGTCGCCACCCAGTCGGTCGCGGTCGGCCTCACCTCGCTGCCGCCGCCCTGGCCGGGCGGCCTGGTCGCGGTCGCGGTGGCCTGCTGGGCGGTGGGCGTTATCGGATACCTGCTCGTCGCGGGCCTGGTGACGGCCGCGCGGCTGGCCTTCCCGGTCCGCCCCGCCGCGCTGACGCCCGGGTACTGGGTCTTCATGGGCGCCTCGGCGATCAGCGTGCTGGCCGGGGCGCAGATCCTGCGACTGCCACCCAGCCCGCTGACGACCGCGACGCATGCGGTGGTGGCGGGCTCGTCGGTGATGCTGTGGGCGTTCGGCACCTGGCTGGTGCCCCTCCTGCTCATCCTGGGCGTCTGGCGGCACGTTCGGCACCGGGTGCCGCTGGCCTACGAGCCGGGGATGTGGAGCATGGTGTTCCCGATCGGCATGTACGGGGTGGCCAGCCGTGAGCTGGGCGCCGCGCTGCGCGTGCCGTGGCTAGTGACGCTGGGACGGGACGAGGCCTGGCTGGCCCTGGCGGCCTGGGCCGCGGTGTTGCTCACCATGACGCTGGCCGCGTTGCCCAGGCGCGCGCCCATGTCCGGTCATTTATATCGTGTTACGATGTTAAACACCCTGGCGGCAGCGATATGCCTACCGGATCCCGGAAGGGTGGTGGCCGCGGTGAAGCGATTCAAGTTCCAGGCCCTGGTGGCGCTGGACGGCAAAGATCCGGACGCGAGGCCGGGACGTGACCCGAGCCGCATGGTCCTGCGCGGCCGGAACGACGAATCCCGGCACAGTAAGTTCTTCTGCGCCCTGGTCAGCTGCGACGACGACGGGCCGTTCCGGCCGGGCGGCCGGCAGCAGCTGGTCACGGTGCGGCTGGCCGGCGACGACGTCGCCGACTACTTCAGCGTCGGCGGCCACTTCGACGTGTGGATGGGTGACGACATCGGGCAGGGTGTCATCACCCGGCGCCTGTTCGTCTGAAGGGCGGCCGGGGGACGGACCCGGGGCCGCTAGGCGTCCTGGGCGGCGTCGTGCTTGGCCACCAGCTCGTCCAGGACGGTGGCGAGCTCGTGCAGGCGTTCCAGGTGAGCTCGGGTCAGCTTGTGCAGGACCCGATCGCCGTCGCGGGTCAGCCGGACCCGGACCACCCGGCCGTCTTCCGCGTCCGGCGTCCGCTCCACCAGCCCGGCGGCTTCGGCCCGGTCAACGAGCTCGACCGTGCTGTGCGGCCGCAGCATCAGGTAGCCGGCCAGGTCGCCCATGGTCGGAGGCTGGTTCCCGTGGTGGCCCTTGATCGCCACCAGGAGCTGGTGCTGGACATGGGTCAGGCCCTCAGCCTGAGCCTGATCCTCGCTCCAGCGATGGAAGCGCCGCAGGGTGACCCGGAACTCGAGCAGCCGCTCGAAGTCCTGTCGGGTAAGCCGGGGCATCGTCACCTTCCGAATGTGCATGCAGTTT
>DAIOWL010000212.1:5675-9272 GCA_036758545.1 Streptosporangiaceae bacterium
GTTAGCCGTAGGTGGGGTGCTGGGGCCAGCCGGGCGGGGAGTCCTCCCAGTCCTGCTGGCGGCCGTACGGGGCCAGGTCGAGCATGTTGTTGACGAACAGCAGCCGGTCCACGCCGCGCTGGGTGGTGTTGTAGGTCCGGTAGACGTCGTCGCCGTCGCGCAGGAACAGGGTGAGCATGAAGCCGCCGCCGGCGCCGCAGTCCTGCGCGAACGTGGTGCCGCGCGAGGACACGAACGGCACCGTCCAGCCCATCCGCGTCCAGTACGCCTGCATCTGCTCCAGCGGCATGTCCGACGCGGTCACCCAGCTGACATCGTCATCGGCCAGGGCGGCCAGGCCGGCCACGTTGCTGGTGAAGAAGGTGCAGCCCGGGCAGAAGTCATCGGGGCCGTTGTCCATGAACTGGTAGGCGGCCAGCTGAGGCCGGCCGTCGAACAGGTCCAGCAGGGTCTTAGTACCGAACGGGCTGGCGAACTCGTAGTCGTTACGGAACCTGACCATCGGCAGGCGGCGACGCCGCGCAGCGATCAGGTCCAGGGTACGGGTGGCTTGCTTCTCGTCGGTGAGCAGCGCGTCGCGTGCTTGCTGCCATTCCCCGGCGGAGACGACGGGTGGCTTGTCCATAGGCCCGATTATGCGCCGTAGGCGGCGATCAGGTCGTCGGACAGCTTCGGCCAGGCCTGCCGGGCCCAGTCGCCGAAGTTCTCGCCCGCCAGGGAAACGCAGGTCAGCCCGGCGTCGGGGTCGACCCACAGGAAGCTGCCCGACTGGCCGAAGTGGCCGAACGTCCGCGGCGAGTTCCGCGACCCGGTCCAGTGCGGGGTCTTGGCGTCCCTGATCTCGAAGCCCAGGCCCCAGTCGTTGTGCTCCTGGCGGCCGAACCCGGGCAGCACGCCGGACAGGCCGGGAAAGGCGACCGAGGTCGCCTCGGCCAGCAGGTCCTCGTTCACCAGGGACGGGCTGGCCAGCTCGACGGCCAGGTTCATCAGGTCACCGAGCGGGCCGACCGCACCCCAGGCCGGGGAGCCTTCCAGCCGGGTCTGCGTCATCCCGAGCGGACCGCAGATCTCGTCGGCCAGCAGCCGCTCGAAGCGCTGGCCGCAGCGGGCCGCGACGGTATCGGCGACGATCTCGATGCCGCGGTTGGAGTAGACGCGCCGGCGGCCGGGCGGCCCGAGGACCGCGTCGCTGTCGAAGGCCAGGCCGGACGCGTGCGAGAGCAGGTGCCTGACCGTGGCCCCCGGCGGGCCGGCCGGCTCGTCCAGGTCGAGCAGGCCGCGCTGCACCGCGTCGAGCGCGGCTAGCGCGACGAGCAGCTTGGTCACCGAGGCCCAGCGGAACGGCCGGGTGGCCGGCCCGGTCGATTCCATCAGGCCCGCGGCCGACGCGACCCCGGCCGCGGCGGTGGGCGGCCAGGATGCGACCTGATCGAGTGGATTTGCCACCGCCCCAGGGTAAATGCTTGGGGATGACAGCCTGACTGGAGGGCAGGGAGCGCTGATGCTCGAAGACCTTGACCCGGCCGAGACGCGCGAGTGGGTGGAGGCGCTCGACTCGGTGCTCGCCTTCGAGGGCGCGGATCGCGCCTTCTACCTGCTGGACGAGGTGACGACCGAGGCGCGCCGGAAGGGCGCGCCGGTTCCGTACAGCGCCACGACGCCGTACCTGAACACGATCCCGCCTGGTAAGGAAGACCGGCTCAGCCCGCGGGAGCTGGCCATCGACCACCGCATCCGGTCGATGATCCGGTGGAACGCGCTGGCCATGGTGCTGCGGGCCAACGCCGAATCCTCCGAGCTCGGCGGGCACATCGCGAGCTTCCAGTCGGCCGCGACCCTGTACGACGTGGGCTTCATGCATTTCTTCCGGGGTGCCACGGAGTCCCACGGCGGCGACCTGCTGTTCATCCAGGGGCACTCCTCGCCGGGCATCTACGCCCGGTCGTTCGTGGAGGGCCGGCTCACCGAGGAGCAGCTGACGAGGTTCCGGCAGGAGGTCGACGGCGGCGGGCTGTCGTCCTACCCGCACCCGTGGTTGATGCCCGACTACTGGCAGATGCCGACGGTGTCCATGGGGCTGGGCCCGATCATGGCCATCTACCAGGCGCGGTTCCTGAAGTACCTGGCCCGCCGCGGGCTAGCCGACACCGCCAACCGCACGGTCTGGGCGTTCCTCGGCGACGGCGAGACCGACGAGCCCGAGTCGCTGGGCGCGATCGCGATGGCCAGCCGGGAGAAGCTGGACAACCTCATCTTCGTGATCAACTGCAACCTGCAGCGGCTCGACGGCCCGGTGCGCGGCAACGGCAAGATCATCCAGGAGCTCGAGGGCATCTTCCGCGGCGCGGGCTGGAACGTGATCAAGACCATCTGGGGCAGCGGGTGGGACCCGCTGATCGCCAGGGACTCCACCGGGCTGCTGCTCAAGCGCATGGAGGAAGCCGTCGACGGGGAGTACCAGGACTTCAAGTCCAAGGACGGCGCCTACGTGCGGGAGAAGTTCTTCGGCAAGTACCCCGAGCTGGCCGAGATGGTGGCCGGGATGACCGACGACGAGATCTGGGCGCTGAACCGCGGCGGCCACGACCCGGTGAAGGTCTACGCGGCCTACTCGACCGCGGTGCGGCACACCGGCCAGCCCACCGTCATCCTGGCCAAGACGATCAAGGGCTACGGGATGGGGGAATCGGGCGAGGGCCAGAACATCACCCACCAGCAGAAGCACATGGCGTCCGCGGCCCTGGTCAAGTTCCGCGACCGGTTCGGCCTGCCGCTGACCGACGAGCAGCTGGCCGAGCTGCCGTTCCTGCGCTTCGACGAGGACAGCGAGGAAATGGCCTACCTGCGCGAACGGCGGACCGCGCTGGGCGGGTACCTGCCGTCCCGGCGGCAGCGGTCCACGCAGACCCTGGCCGTGCCCGACCTGTCCGCGTTCGGCGGGCAGCTGGGCGGCACCCCGGGCCGGCAGATCTCCACCACGATGGCGTTCGTCCGGATCCTGAACACGCTGCTGCGGGACAAGGCCATCGGGCCGCGGGTGGTGCCGATCGTGCCGGACGAGTCCCGCACGTTCGGGATGGAGGGCATGTTCCGGCAGTTCGGCATCTTCAGCCAGGCCGGCCAGCTGTACCAGCCCGAGGACGCCAACCAGCTGATGTACTACCGGGAGGCGCCGGACGGCCAGATGCTGCAGGAGGGCATCAACGAGCCGGGCGCGCTGGCGTCCTGGATCGCCGCGGCCACGGCGTACAGCACCAGCGACATCGCGATGATCCCGTTCTACATCTTCTACTCGATGTTCGGCTTCCAGCGGGTGATGGACCTGATCTGGGCGGCCGGCGACTCGCGGGCCCGCGGCTTCCTGCTCGGCGGGACGGCCGGCCGGACCACGCTCAACGGCGAGGGGCTGCAGCACGAAGACGGGCACAGCCACGTGCTGGCCTCGGTGGTGCCGAACTGCGTGGCCTACGACCCGACGTACTCCTACGAGGTCGCGGTGATCATTCAGGACGGGCTGCGCCGGATGTTCGCCGAGCAGGAGGACGTGTTCTTCTACCTCACGCTGATGAACGAGAACTACGAGCACCCGGCGCTGCC
>DAIOWL010000213.1:0-9245 GCA_036758545.1 Streptosporangiaceae bacterium
AGTCCATGTCGGCCTACGACATGGCGGTCAGCGACGCCGTGTACGGCAAGGCCGACCGGTACGTCTCGGTCGGCCGGCTGCAGGGCATGCTTGACCACGAATTCGACCTCAACGTCGAGCGGCTGAACGAGAACCGCGGCGACTCGAACTGCTTCTTCGCGTTCGCCGACACGGTGGTGGCGCGCAGCTACCGGGGCGGCAACGAATGCCACGGCTGGATGGGCATCAAGTTCCAGTCCCAGACGCACGACGAGCCCAGCCAGATCGTCATGCACGTACGGATGCTCGACGAGGAGGCCTACCTGCAGCAGGAAGCGCTCGGCATCGTCGGGATCAACCTGCTGTACGGCGCGTTTTTCCACCACCACGAGCCGGAGAAGCTGATCGAGAGCCTGCTCGACCAGCTGACCGTCGGCCGCATCGAGATCGACATGATCCAGTTCCGCGGCATCGAGTTCCGCGGCGTGGACAACCGGCTGATGGCGCTCAAGCTCGTCCAGCTGGGGCTGAGCGGGGTAGCCATGTTCGGCCCGGACCGCGAGGTGCTGCAGCCGAGCGAGGTGCTGCGCAAGAAGGCGGTCCTGGTCGAGCGGGGCAGCTTCCGGCCGCCGACGCACGTGAACCTGGACATGCTGGCCACGGCCAAGGAGAAGTTCGCCCAGGACCCGGCGGTGGAGGGCAAGGAGATCCTGCAGCTGACCGAGATCACCATGCGGAACCTGCTGGCCGAGCGTACCGAGGTCGACCGCCGCGACTTCCTGGCCCGCGCCGAGCTGCTCGCCGCCTGCGGCGAGACCGTGCTGATCACGGACTACTTCGACTACTACCGCCTGGCGGCCTACATCGCGGAGCGGACCAGGGAGCGGATCGGCATCGTGATGGGCGTGCCGAGCCTCATCGACCTGTTCGACGAGCGCAACCACGCGCAGCTGCCGGGCGGGATCCTGGAGAGCTTCGGGCGGCTGTTCAAGAACGGCCTGAAGCTGTACGTCTACCCGCTGTGCCCGGGTCCCGACGAGGAGCTCAAGACCGTGGACGACATCAAGGTCCAGTCCGAGCTCCAGCCGCTGTACGACTACCTGGCCGGGCGGGGCAGCTTCGTCAACCTGGACAATTTCCGGCCCGAGTACCTGCCGATCTTCAGCCGTGACGTGCTGCGGCGGATCGCCGCTAACGACGATTCCTGGGAAGACATGGTCCCCGACGAGGTCGCCGACCTGATCAAGCGCCGCGGTTTCTTCGGCTACGTCAAGCCCGACGCCCGGGACTGATCGGCTACAGGCGGTAGGCCCGCTGGGTGCGCGCGTACTCGGCGAAGGCGTCCAGGGCCTGCGGGTTCGCCATGGCGTTGCGGTTGGCGGCGTCGTCCGGCCTGGCCCCGAGCAGGATCTTGCGCACCGGGACCTCCATCTTCTTGCCGGTCAGCGTGGCCGGGATCGCGGGCACCACGATGATCGTGTCGGGCACGTGCCGGGCCGTGTACTCGGACCGGAGCCGGCCGGCGATCCTGGCGCGCAGGGCGTCGTCGAGGACCGCGCCCTCGGCCAGCGTGACGAACAGCGGCATGAAGAACCCGCCGCCGGGCAGGTCGAGGTTGACGATGAGCGCGTCGGCGACCTCCGGGACGGATTCGAGCGCGGCGTAGATCTCGGCGGTGCCGATGCGGATGCCGTACCGGTTCAGGGTGGCGTCGCTGCGGCCGAGCACGAAGCAGCCGCCGCGCTCGTTGACCCTGAAGAAATCACCCTGCCGCCACACACCGGGGAAGTCGGCGAAGTAGGTCTGCCGGTACAGCTCACCGTCGTCGTCGTTCCACAGCCGGACCGGCATCGACGGCATCGGCTGGGTGATCACCATCTCGCCGACCTGGCCGGTGACGGGCTCGCCCCGGTCGTCGAACGCGTAGGCGGCCACGCCGAGGTTGCGTGCCTGGTGCTCCCCGGCGTACACCGGCATCACGGGCGCGCCGCCGGTGAATCCGCTGCACACGTCGGTGCCGCCGCTGCCCGAGTGCAGCCACAGGTCGGACTTGACGTTGCGGTAGAACCAGGCGCCGCACTCCGGCGACACCGGCGATCCGGCCAGCATGACGGTGTCCAGCGCGGACAGGTCGTACTTCGCCGCGGGTACCACGCCGGCCTTCGACAGCATGCTGACGTAGGCGGGGCTCGCGCCGAACATCGTCACCGCCGCGTTCTGCGCCATCTCCCACAGCACGCCGGGATCGGGGTACGCCGGGTTGCCGTCGTACAGGAGCGGCTGCACCCCGAGCAGCAGCGAGCTGACCAGGAAGTTCCACATCATCCAGCCGCTGGTGGTGTAGAAGAACAGCCGGTCGCCGGGACGCAGGTCCATGTTGAGCGTCTGCAGCTTCAGCTGCTCGATGAGGATGCCGCCGTGGCTGTGCGTGATCGCCTTGGGCAGCCCGGTGGTACCGGAGGAGAACAGGACCCACAGCGGATGGCCGAACGGCACCTGCTCGAACTCGAACTCCGGCGCGGGCACCGGCGGGTGGTCCATGACCTCGTCCCAGGGCCGGGCCGATCCGATCGCCTGCCCGGCGGGCCCGGGCACGTGGATCACCTGCTCCAGGCCGGGCAGTCCCGCGATGATCTGCGCCATCTCGGCGCTGCGGTCGTAATCCAGGCCGCCGTACCGGTAGCTGTCCACGCAGAACAGCACCTTGGGTGACAGCGGCCCGAACCTGTCGCTGACCCCGCGCCCGCCGAAGTCGGGGGAGCAGCTGGTCCACACCGCGCCGATGCTCGTCGTGGCGAGCATGGCGATGACCGTCTGCGGGATGTTCGGCATGCAGGAGGCGACCCGGTCGCCGGGGCGGACGCCCATGGCGCGCAACCTGGTGCCGAGCACGCGGACGCTGCCGGCCAGGTCAGGCCAGGACAGGGCGGTCAGCGGCGTGGTCTCGGACTGGTAGTAGAGCGCATCGGTTTCGGGCCGCTCGCCCCGCAGCACGTGCTGCGCGTAGTTCAGCCTGGCCCCGGGGAACCACTCGGCCCCGGGCATGCTCCGGCGGCCGAGGACCGCGGTCGGCGGCGCCGAGGCCTCGATGCCGCAGTAATCCCAGACCGCCTGCCAGAAGCCGTCGAGATCGGTCACCGACCAGCGCCACAGCGCGGGATAGCCGTCACCCTCGAAGTCGAGCCCCCGCTCGCGGGCCAGCCACCGGATGAACGCGGTGACGTTGGCGCGGCCGGCGCGGTCCGGGCCCGGCGTCCACAGCAGATCACCCTCGCGAACCTGGCGTTGCGGCTCCACATCGCAGACGGTGCCATAGCGTGCCGCAAAGCACAAGATGTATGACATTGAACGTGAAGGCGAGCATGTAAGGTGTCATCGATGACCACTGACCTGGACCTTGCCGCCCTGGCCGCGATCGACGTGCACGTTCACGTCGAATCCGACGGCCACGGCCGGCTGTCCCTGGACGACGAGCTGCTGGCCGCGTCGGCCAGGTACTTCAAGTCCAGCAACGACCGGGCGCCGACGGTGGAGCAGATCGCGGCCTACTACCGCGAGCGCCAGTTCGCCGCCGTGGTGTTCACCGTGGACGCCACCACCGCGACCGGCCACCCCGCGTTGTCCAGTGAGGAGATGGCCGAACGGGCCGCCGAGCACGCCGACGTACTCATCCCGTTCGGCTCGGTGGACCCGCTGGCCGGCGAGGAGGCGGTACGCCGCGCCCGGCGGCTGATCACCGACCACGGCGTGCGCGGATTCAAGTTCCACCCCAGCCTGCAGGCCTTCTCGCCCGACGACAGGAGCTACTACCCGCTCTACTCGGTCATCGAGGAAGCCGGGCTGCCCGCGGTCTTCCACACCGGCCAGACCGGCATCGGGGCCGGCCTGCCCGGCGGGCGCGGGATCAAGCTGCGGCTGTCCAACCCGATGCTGCTCGACGACGTCGCCGCCGACTTCCCCGGCATGCCGGTCATCCTGGCCCACCCGTCGGTGCCCTGGCAGGACGAGGCGATCTCCATCGCCACCCACAAGGCCAACGTGTACATCGACCTGTCCGGCTGGTCGCCCAAGTACTTCCCGCCCCAGCTCGTCCGCGCGGCCAGTTCGCTGCTCCAGGACAAGGTGCTGTTCGGCACCGACTACCCGCTGCTGACCCCGGAGCGCTGGCTCCGCGACTTCGACCTGCTCGAGGTCAAGCCCGAGGTCCGGCCCAAGATCCTCAAGCACAACGCGGCCCGCTTGCTCGGGCTCGCCTAGCCCGCGCCGCTCAGTAGGCGGAGCGCACCGCGACCGAGCGGCGCAGGTCCTCGAGCTGGTCGGCCAGGAGCCGCCGCAGCGAGCCAGTCAGCGCGCCGGTCGCCAGGCACAGCTCGCCGGCCCGGACGGTCGCGGCGTCCGCCGCGTGGTGCGGGAAACCGTGCCGGCACAAGGTGCGCACCAGGCCGGCGGCGCCCGGCGACACGGTCCCGCCGGCTGTGCCGGCCGCAGCCGTCTCAGCCAGCGCGGCGAAGTACCGCGGCACGTATCCGGCCAGTAGTTCGGCCTGGTCGGCCTGCCAGAACCCCTGGGCGGTGGCGGTCAGCTCGTAGCCGGACAATGGCCCTTCGACTCCGCTCAGCATGGCCGCCCAGGCGGCCTGCTTGGCGTCATCATCGGGCAGCGCGGCGCGGCAGCGCGCCGCGCTGAGCTGCCCGGCCGCGGTGGCGTCCCGGTCGGCGTCGTGCTCGATCTCGGCCCGGCTGGCGGCGCCGAGCACGGTGAGCCGGAGCAGGATCTGCCAGCGGAGCCGCGAGTCGAGGTCCGGCCCGCCCGGCACCCGCCCGGCGGCCAGCCAGGACCACAGCGCGGAGATGTCGCCGGGCCCGGACGCGCTGTCGATCAGGCCCCGCACGGCGACCAGCCGCATCTCGTCGCCCCCGCCGGCCCCGCTAGCACCGCTCGCGAGCTGCGGGCTGAGCAGGTCCCGGCACAGCGACGTGATGTCCGCCAGCACGGCGCTGCGCAGCCCGGCCGGGAGGTACCGGTCGGCGACCGTCCAGCGAGCGTAGCCGAGCACATGCCCGGCGATGGACCCGTCGGTCTCGGCGGGCAGGTGGCGCGCTGCCAGGGCCAGGTACTGCCACGGCGAAAGCTCGCCGTCCTGGACCAGGTCACGGACGCTGTTCCAGGCCACCGCGCGGCTGAGCGGATCGGCCAGGCGGCCGAGCGAGGAGGCCAGGGTCTCGTGTGAGACGGAGTCGAGCCTGACCTTGCAGTAGCTGAAGTCGCCGTCGTTCGGCAGCAGCAGAGCGGGCTCGGGCCGGACCGCGTCGGCGGGCAGCACGACCGCGGCCGCATCGGCCGGTACCAGCACCGGGACCCGGGCGCGGAGCGCGAGCTCGCCCGGCCCCTCGTCGTACACCCCGACCCAGACCCGGTGCGGGCGGCCGCCCGCGTGGCTGACGCACCCGACCCGGCCCGGCGGCTCCGGGCGGCTGATCGTCAGGGTGTCCACGCCCCGGCTGCGCAGCCACGGCCCGGCCCACTCGCCCACGTCGGTTCCTGCCGCGCGGCTCAGGCAGTCGAGCAGGTCCGCCAGGGTGGCGCAGCCGAACCTGTACCGGGCGAAGTAGTCGTTGATCCCGGCCAGGAAGGCGGGCCAGCCGAGCCAGGCGACCAGCTGGCGCAGCGCCGAGGCGCCCTTGGCGTAGGAGATGTCGTCGTAGCCGCCCCGGGCGGCGTCGGTGTCGGGCACCTCCCGCGGCTCCGGCGCGACCGGGTGCGCGGACACCCGCTGGTCCGCGTCGTAGCCGCGGGTCTTGTGGCTCAGGGCGAAGTCAGTCCATGTTCCGGTGAAGGCGGTGGCGTCCGCCAGGACCTGGAAGCCCATGTACGTCGCGAACGACTCGCTCAGCCACACGTCGTTCCACCAGCGCATGGTGACCAGGTCGCCGAACCACATGTGCGCCATCTCGTGCGCGATCACCATGGCTCGCAGCTGCCGTTCGGCCCGCGTCACGGCCGCCGGGAACAGGAAATCGTCCCGGAACGTCACGCAGCCGGGATTCTCCACCGCCCCCGACTCGAGTTCGGGGACGAACGCCTGATCGTAGGAGTCGTACGGATACGGCTCGGCGAAGATCTCCCGGTAGCGGTCGAAGCAGGCCCGGGTGACGGCGAGGAGTTCCGCCGCGTCCCGGCGCATGCGCCCGGCCAGCGACTGCCGTGCGTGCAGGCCGAACGGGACGCCGTGATGCTCGGTGCTGATGCTGACGTAGGGACCCGCGACCAGCGTGACCAGGTAGGTGGCCATGGGCGGGGTGGCGGCGAGCTCCCAGCGGCCGTCACCGGCCGGGCGGGCCAGGCCGTTCCCGATCACGGTCCAGTCTCCCGGCGCCGTGACCGCCGCGGTGACCGGCGCCTTCAGGTCGGGCTGATCGAAGGCGGCGAAGACTCGCTGAGCGTTGTCCAGCCCTCCGTGCAGGGCGAGGTAGGTCTCGCCGTCGGCGGTGTCGGTGAACCGGTGCAGGCCCGCGCCGGTCCGCGAATACGGCATGTCCGCCTCGACCCGCAGCTCGTTGGTCTCCCGCAGGCCGGGCAGCGGCAGCCGGTTCCCGGTCAGCGTGGCCGGATCCACCTCCCGGCCGTTGAGCACCGCCCGGCGCAGCCGGGCCGGGCTGAGCTCGATGAAGCTGCCTGCGCCCGGGGCGCGGCAGCCGAACCGGACCAGGGTGACGGAGCCGAACGCCTCGCCGCCGCCGGTCACGTCGAGGTCGACGCGGTAACCGCGGACGTCGAGGAGCCGTGAGCGCTCCCGCGCCTCCTCGAGGGTCAGCGCGGTCACACAGGTCTCCCGCCGGGTCGGCATGGTCGGACAGCGGCCAACCTACCGGCTCCTGATGCCGGATGGACGGGCGCAGCACCTCCGGGTCTCGGTTCAGCTACGAATTGGCACCGGGTCTTGCCCGGTCTCGCGGACCGGCCTTGAATGTGGATTCATGCCGGAACTTCCTGCTGAGTGTGGTGGGAGCCATAAAGACATGAATGCAGGTTCAGTACTTGAGGTGCAGGACGTGACGGTCCGTTTCGGCGGGCTGACCGCGCTCGACTCCGTCTCGCTCGCCGTCCCGCCGCGGCACGTGCTGGGCGTCATCGGGCCGAACGGCGCGGGCAAGACCACGCTGCTGAACGTGCTGTGCGGCTTCATCCGGCCCGACGCCGGCGAGGTGCTGTTCGGCGGCCGCCGGCCGGACATCAGGCCGCACCGGCTGGCCAGCCTCGGCGTGGCCAGGACCCTGCAGGGAGTCGGCCTGTACGGCGGGCTGACCGCGGTGGAGAACGTCATGGTCGGCGCCACCAGCCGCGCCTCGGCCGGGTTCTGGTCCGCGCTGCTGTCGCTCCCGCGGGCCAGCCGGGACGAGCGCAAGCTGCGGAACCTGGCCATGGAGGCCCTGGACCGGGTCGGCGCCGCCGAGGTGGCGCAGGCCAGGCCCGGTGAGCTGCCCTACGGGATGCGGAAGAGGATCGCGCTGGCCCGCGCGCTGGCGGCCAAGCCAACGCTGATCTTGCTCGACGAGCCCGCCAGCGGCCTGGCCGAGAGCGAACTGGCCGAGCTCGGCGGCCTCATCCGCGACCTGGCCGCCGAGGGTTCGCTCGTGGTCGTGGAGCATCACATGGACCTGATGATGGCCGTCTGCGACTCGATCGTGGTCCTCGACTTCGGCAAGGTGATCGCGACGGGCACGCCGCGGGAGGTTCAGGACAACCCCGCCGTCACAGCTGCCTACCTGGGCACCGCCCATGAGTAGCGGCACGGACCCGGCGACCCCGGCGACTCCGGCGCTGGCGGTCGAGGAGCTCGTGGCCGGATACGGCGGGGTCATCGCGCTGGACCGGGTGAGCATCTCGGCCGGGACGGCGGCCATCACCGCGGTGCTCGGCGCCAACGGCGCGGGCAAGACCACGCTGCTGCGCGCGGTCAGCGGCATGATCAGGCCCCGGCGCGGGCGCATCCTGCTGGACGGGACCGACCTGGCGGGCCGTCATCCCGAGCAGATGGTCCGGGCCGGGATCGCCCACGTGCCCGAGGGGCAGGCAGTGATCCCCGAGCTCACCGTCGAAGAGAACCTGCGGGTCGGCATGATGTCCTGGCCTGCCGCCGCCCGCAGGGTCCCCGGCCGGTCCCGCGCCGACCGGGGCGCCGCCCTCGACGAGGCCTTCGAGCGCTTCCCGCCGCTGGCCGCCCGCCGGCGCAAGCTAGCCGCGGCGCTGTCCGGCGGCGAGCGGCAGATGCTCGTCATCGCGCGGGCTCTGCTGGCGCAGCCGCGCGTGCTGCTGCTCGACGAGCCGTCGCTCGGCCTCGCCCCACGGGTCATGGCCCAGGTCATGGACCTGGTGGTGCGGCTCAGCCGGGAGAACGGCATCACCATCATCCTGGTCGAGCAGAACGCGCGCGGCGCGCTCGCGATCGCGGACCACGGCGTGGTGCTCAACCTGGGCCGGGTCGTCGCCGCCGCGGACGCGGCGACGCTCGCCGCCGATGTCGCGCTCCGTCACCACTATCTCGGGTTCTAGCCACCTAGGAGCATGCCTGTGGTCGAGTTCCTCCAGTTCACGCTCAGCGGCGTCAGCTTCGGGATGATCTACGCCGCGGTGGCCCTGTCCCTGGTGCTGATCTGGCGCGGTACCCGGCTGCTGAACTACGCCCAGGGCGGGATGGCCATGATCACCACCTACGTAGCGATCGAGGTCATCTACCACACCGGCTCCTACTGGGCCGGCTTCGTGGTCGCGCTCACAGCCGGCGCCGTGCTGGGCGCGGTATGCCAGCTCACCATCATCCGGCCGACCATGAACAAGCCGCCGCTCAACGGGGTGATCGTGACCATCGGGCTGCTCGTTCTCCTGGAAGGGCTGGCAGGCGTCTTCTTCGGCGGCCAGTTCCGGTCGTTCCCGACGGCGTTCTCGGTGGCCGGGCTGAGAGTCGGCGGGACACCGCTCGGGGTGTCCCGCTACGACATCTTCGTCGCCGCGGCGGTGCTCGTCGCCACGCTGGCGCTGGCCCTGGCGTTCCGGTACACCTCGGCCGGGCTGCGGATGCGGGCGGCGGCGTTCAACGCCACGATCGCCCGGCTGTCCGGCATCCGGGTGGCGCGGGTGCTCACCGTGGGCTGGGCGCTGGCCGGCCTGCTAGGCGCGCTGGCCGGCGTGCTCGTCTCGCCGTCGACGTTCCTGTACCCGAACAGCATGGACACCATCTTCGTGTTCGGCTTCACCGCGGCGGTGAT
>DAIOWL010000214.1:0-9227 GCA_036758545.1 Streptosporangiaceae bacterium
GGACCGGCATCACCTGGCTGGCTCGGTCCTCACCCCAGTACCGCACCAGGTTGCCGCCCAGCGAGTAGAGCAGCGGATGCTGAACGGTTATCCCGACGCCCAGTTGCACGGCGCGGGCGCGGGTCTGCGCGTCGGCCAGGAAGGCGTGCTCGATGACCAGGGTCCCCGGCGGCAGGCCCGGGTGTCGCGCCGCCACCCGCTCGTAGGCGTCCAGGACCCGGCGGACCGCGCAGTCGCCCACGGCGTGGCAGCCGATCCGCCAGCCACGGCCGACGGCGTGCTCCACCACCTGCTCGAAGTCGTCCGGCTCCCAGAACGCGTGCCCGCGGAACGACGGGTTGTTGGCGTACGGCTGGCACAGGAACCCGCCTTCGACCCCGCCGTCCATGCCCATCTTCAGGCCCCAGATCCCGAGCCCGCCAGCGTAACCCGGGATCGAGCCGGGCGGCGGCAGCGAGTCGACGTAGGCGAGGGTGTCGGCCACGGTCGGCTGCGGCAGGACCCAGAACATCAGCCTGGTGCGCGTGGTCAGCTCGCCGCGGTCCGCCACGGCCTGGTAGACCGGCACCTCGTCCGGCACGAGCCCGGGATCGCGGACGACGCCGATGCCGCTCCGGTTGTAGAGCTGGCACTGCCGCGCGAGCAGGCCGGCCTGCTGATCCGCCGTCACCGGCGGAAGCAGCCGGCGGATCGGGTCGAGCGCCCCCGCCTCGATGAGCACGCCGGCCGGGGTTCCGTCGGCAAGCCGCACCACCGTGCCCGAGGGCGGGTCCGCCGACGTCGCGGTGATGCCGGCCATCCGCAGCGCCGCGGAGTTGGCCACCGCGACGTGCCCCCCGCGCTGAACGAAGATCGGGTGGCTGTCGCTCGCCGCGTCCAGCTCGCGCGCCGTCGGCAGCCGGCTCTCCCGCAGGTGGGTCTCGTGCCAGCAGCGCGACGAGATGATCCACTCGCCCGCTGGCGTCCGGGTCGCGGCCTCCCGCAGCGCCTGGACCAGCTCGTCGATCGAATGAGCCTGGTCCAGCGCTACGTAGTCGAGGTCGCGCGCCGCCAGCAGCTGGTGGTTGTGCGTGTCGGCGAACGCGGGATAGAGCACGAGCTCCGGATCGTCGATCACCGCGGTGCCCGGGCCGATGAGGGAATCGAGGTCGTCCCGGGACCGTTCGGCCGCGGCGATCCGGCCGCCGGAGACCGCGACCGCCTGATAGACCCCGCGGTCCGCGGTCATCCCGTAGGCGCGGCCGACCCGGAACACGACGTCTGCAGGCATGTCCTCAGATTACGGGCCAGCCCTTCGATCCTGCCCCGGGCCATGGCCGAACGCACCGCTCCCGACGACCACGACCTCTCGTTCCGCTTCGGCGTCGCCGTCCTGTTCGCCGAAATCGGGCCTGTGCTCGCCGCGAGTGCGCCAGCAGCGTTCCCGCCACGGCGTCGAGCAAGTAATGGTTGCCCGTTGCCACGACCACGACCGTGGTCATGACCGGGTACGCGACCACGAGCGCGCGCAGCGCCCAGTGCCGGAACATCGGGTACAGCGCCAGCGCGCACCAGACCGCCCAGGCCACGTGCAGGCTGGGCATCGACGCGTACTGGTCGCCTGCCGTGTTGATCAGGCTGCCCTCCAGGTGCCCGGATGCCCCGTCCCGCAGCGTGTCTACGAACCCGAAGCTGGCCGGGAGCAGCCGCGGCGGCGCCACCGGGTAGAGCCAGAAGCAGACGAACGCCACCGCCGTCATCACCGCCAGGGTGGTGCGCGCGCGGGCGTACCGTTCGGGATGACGCAGCAGCAGCCAGGCCAGGATGGCGGCCGGGACCAGGAAGTGCGTCCCCCCGTAGTACGTGTTGAACGCGTCCGTGACGCTATCCCACGGCGTGAACACCGCCTGGACGGCCCGTTCGTGGAACAGGCCGAGGGCCCGTTCGGCCGAGACGACCGACAGCGCGTGGCTGGCCGCCGCGCCACCCGCCTGCACCATGTGCCAGCGGATCTCCTCGTAAACCGCGAGGAAGATCGCCACCAGCACAAGCTCCCTGGCTACCCGCCCCCAGCGGACCCGGTTGGCCACCCGCCGCCAGGCGCCCAGTCCGGCGTACCCCGATACCCCTATCGCGGCCCTGTTGCTTTTCCCCGTATTACGGACGTGCCCCGTCGCTCCTATCGCGAGCTTGTCTCGTGACCCCGTACCACGGGCGTGCCCCCACGCCCCTATCACGTGCATGTCCCGTCACCCCGATTTGCTGCCCCCCGATTTGATGTTGCTTGACGCAGGCAAGTACCTTAACCCAGATCGATTGCTTGCCGCACACAATTAATATGCTACGCTCAGGCCACATGTCCGGCCTGGGCCGGCCTCCCGGGAAGGAGGTTCCGGTGGACGACGAGACGATCGCCGGCATTGAATCGGCGCTGCACACGCTGGCCAGACGGCTCAAGCAGGCCCGGCTGCACGATTTCGTCCTCAAGCAGGCGGGTCTCGACATTGACCAGGCCGGGCTGGCGATCCTCTACGCGCTGCACGCGGAGAAGGGCAGCCTGCGCGTCACCGATCTGGCCGAACGGCTGGGCATCGACGCGCCGGCGGTGACCCGCAAGGCCCAGCGACTCGAACGCTTGGGCCTGGTCAGCCGGGCCCGGTGCGTTGAGGACGCGCGGGTGTGCCGGCTGCGTCTCAGCGCCGAGGGGCAGGAGGCGATCAGCCGCTTCCTCCTGGCCCGTCATCAGTGGCTCGTCATGCTGCTCGCCGATTGGCCACCCGAGGACCAGCGCGACTTCGCCCGCCTGATCGGCCGGTTCGCCTCCGACATCCACCAGCACCTAGACGAGCTCCACGTCTGACCTGTTGCTGGGTCGGCCCGCCTGATAACGGGGTGAAGGTGCCCTTTCCCCCATCTAATGAGGGGAAGGGCACATTCACCCCGCAGGTCCGCTCCGGCGTTCGCGCCGCGCTCGTGGGGGCGGGTTGACCACCGACTCCACCCAGGGATGGATATCCGGATCTCCACTCCCAGGCCGATGCCCTCGCGCCCGCCGGTCCGTAGCGTTCAGGACATGAGTACCGCCACCAAGGGCTACCCGTCCGGCAGCATGCGCGTGTCCGACGCCGACCGCGACCGGGCCATCGCCGAGCTCAGCGAGCACTACCAGGCCGGCCGCATCACCACCGAGGAATTCGAGGACCGCAGCGGCCGCGCCCTCCAGGCCCGCACCACCGCCGACCTGGCCGACCTGTTCACCGACCTGCCGCGGCGTCAGGCCCCCGCGACCGGCGCCACCGCCACCGGCGCGGCCAGCACCGCCCCGGTCGGCCCGGCAAGGGCCTGGCCCGCCCGTGTGCCAGTAGCCCCGGTCACCATCCTTGCCGTCATCGCGGTGCTCGCCCTGCTCAGCGGTCATCTCTTCCACATCGCGTGGGTGCCGGTCGTCGCCATCGTCGTCGTCAGGCTCCTGGCCGGCGGCCGCGACCGCCGCGACCGCCGCGACCACCGCGACGGCCGCCACTTGGACCACCACGGCCCAGACGGATCCTCGTCACAAGTCAGATAATCCCGAGCCCTCGCCGGGGCCGAACATCAGCTTCAGCCCGACGCGCAAGGCGACGGCGTCGGTATCCACGCCGAGCAGGTCGACGGCCGGGAGCAGCCCGGTGAGCTTGCTATTTCCGGTGAAGATCCCGGCGATGCGACCCCGCTCGCGGGTCCGGTCGAGCACGGACACGATCGCCGGCACCACGGCGTCGTCCAGCACCGACTTCCGTCCGAGCGACAACGCCAGGTCGTAGGGCCCGACGAAGACGCCGTCCACCCCGTCGACCCCGAGGATGTCGTCGAGGTGGTCCAGGCCCGCCCGCGTCTCGACCATCGGCAGCAGCAGCGGCTGGTCGCGCCGTCCGAGCAGGGAAACCCGCGCCGTCCCCATGCTGCGCCGCCCGCGGGGCGGGAAATAAGCAGCCTGTACCAGCTCCGCGGCCTGCTCCGCCGACTCGACGGCGGGAACGATCACGCCGTCGACCCCGGCGTCCAGCACCCGCGCCAGCTGGGCCTCGTCGTGCGACGCCAGCCGGACGAGCACGGGCAGCGGGCTGACTCGCGCCAGCGGAGCGACGTCAGCAATATCCAGATCACCGTGCTGGACGTCGATCCCGATCCACGCCGCGCCGCAGCCGTCTGCCAGCTCGAGGCCGAACGGGCTCAGGAACGTCAGCCACAGCCCCCGCCGGCAAACCCCGTCGCCCGCGCGCATCTGTTCCGCGAACTCAGTCATGCCGCGGATCTTACCGGGCCACCGCCGCATGCCGTGATGCGGTGAATCGCACGGTTCGCGAGACCGCCGCGGCTGCCCTCGACGCCCGAGGACTGGGACCGGCTGCCGGACCGGTTCGGCTTCGAGCCCGAGCGGGAAGCCGTATGGGGCGATCGGCTCGCGGCCCTGCGCCACGCCTCGGCAAACCACAGTGCCGTCGGCAACGAATACGTCGTGACAACATCACGGCGGCCAGGCGCCGCCGACCGAATCCGGCTTCGCCGGAGGAAGGCAGCAGATGAAGTCCATGTCACGACACACAGCACACTCCCTCATGCGCGGCAGCTCAGCTGCCCTGGTATTCGGCTTGGCGGCGTTCGCGGCCGTGGCGGTCCCCGCCTCCGCGTCCGCCTCGGCCGGCGGATCTCCCGTGACCGGGCACGTCTACGTCAACGACAACACGGCCGGGACGAACACGATCGGCGCCTTCGACCGGCACGCCGACGGCACGCTCACCCCCGAACCCGGTTCCCCGTTCCCGGCCGGCGGTGCCGGCACCGGCGCCGGGCTCGCGTCGCAGGGCGCGATCCAGTTCGCGGCCGGCGGCCGGTTCGTCATCGCCGCCGACGCCGGCAGCAACCAGATCTCGGTGCTGCGGGTCAACCGCCACGGCTCGCTCAGCCGGGTCCCAGGCGGCGTCGTCTCCTCCGGCGGAGCCACGCCGGTCAGCATCGCGGTCCACGGCAGCCTGGTCTACGTGGCCAACGCCGGGACCGCCGCCACCAACTACACCGGCTTCCGGCTCGGCCACGGCGGCCACCTGTTCCGCATCCCAGGCTCCACGGTCACGCTGCCCTCCGCCGCCCAGCCGGGCGACGTCCTGTTCAACGGCACGGGGACCAAGCTTGTCGGCACCCGGGTGGGCACCTCCCAGATCGACAGCTTCGCCGTCGGCTTCGGCGGGCGCCTGACCCCGGCCCCCGGCTCGCCGTTCCAGGCGCAAGGTCTCGGCCCGTTCGGTAGTGAATTCCGGCCCACCCACCCGAGCCAGCTGTTCGTCTCCAACGCCCACAACACCGCCGCCAACAGCGGCACCGTCTCGGCGTTCACCGACTCCTCCCGCGGCACCCTGACCTCGGTCGCGGGCTCCCCGTTCGCCGATGAGCAGATGGCCCCGTGCTGGGTGGAGATCACCCACAACGGCCGGTTCCTGTTCACCGTGAACACCGCGTCCGGCACGATCTCCCGCTTCTCGATCGCCCCCGGCGGCAAGCTCACCCTGCTCGGCAGCACCCCCGTCGCCGCCACCGGCGGCGTCGGCGCCGTCGACGCCCGACTCAGCCCCGGCGGCCGCTACCTGTACGTCGACGAGAGCAAGATCGGCTCGGTCGGCATTTTCGCCGTCCACGGCGGCTCCCTGACCGAGCTGCCTTCCTCGCCGGTTAAGCTCCCGGCCGGCGCAACCCCCGCCGGCATCATCGCCAGCTAGTCCCTCGTCCGCCCAACCGGAGCCGCGGCCTCGCCCGCGGCTCCGGTTCCGGTCGCCGTGTATCACGGCCGTCCTGGCCGCCTCCGCCATGGAAAGGCCGTCACGGGGGGACGACGATGCGGATCTTGCTTATTGCCAGCGCCTACAACAGCATGACGCAGCGCGTGCATGCCGAACTCGCCGACCGCGGGCACGAGGTATCGGTCGAGCTGGCCCTGGGGGACGACGTGATGCGGGACGGGGTGCGCCGCTACGACCCGGACCTGATCATCGCCCCGATGCTGACCCGGGCGATTCCCGCGGACATCTGGTCGGCCTGGCCGTGCTTCATCGTCCACCCGGGCCCGATGGGCGACCGCGGCCCGTCCTCGCTGGACTGGGCGATCATGGGCGGCGCCGCCCGCTGGGGCGTCACGGTGCTGCAGGCCAACGCCGAGATGGACGCCGGTGACATCTGGGCCAGCGTCGAGTTCACGATGCCCGCCGGCTCGAAGAGCGCGGCGTACCGGACCGAGGTCGCGGACGCCGCGGCCGAGGCGGTGCTGCTGGCCGTGACCCGGTTCACGACCGGCCGGTACCGGCCCGTGCCCCTAGATTACGGCCGAACGGACGTCACCGGGGCCTGCCAACCGGCCTGCCGCCAGTCCGACCGGACGATCGACTGGGCGGCTGAAACGACCGAGGCGATACTGCCCAGGCTGCGCGCCGCCGACTCCAGCCCTGGCGTGCTGGACACGATCGGCGACACCGAGTACTACCTGTTCGGCGGGTACCCCGAAGACGAGCTGCGCGGCGGGCCCGGGACGATCCTGGCCCGGCGGGACGGCGCGATATGCCGGGCCACCGCGGACGG
The DNA here is from genome assembly GCA_036758545.1 of Streptosporangiaceae bacterium. GTDB lineage: Bacteria > Actinomycetota > Actinomycetes > Streptosporangiales > Streptosporangiaceae > Palsa-504. Next base: position 6,586 of record DAIOWL010000214.1, read on the forward strand.
GGCGGTCTGGATCCCGCAGCTGCGCCGGCGCCCGGCGCCCGGCGGCCCGAAGACCTTCAAGCTGCCCGCCACCCTCGCGCTGCGTGCATCACTGGGCGGCGAACTCGACGGCGTACCCGTGATCCCCGCCCCGCTGACGCTCCCGGCAGGTCGGCGCACCTACCAGCAGATCAGCTACCGCGAGTCCGGCGACGTCGGCTACCTGGAGTTCAGCTTCCCCGGCGGGGCCATGAGCACCGGCCAGTGCCGAAGCCTGCTGGCCGCCTACCGGCGCGCCCAGGGCCGCCCGGTCCAGGCGATCGTGCTCGGCCCGCCCCGGGACTTCTTCGGCAACGGCATCCACCTGAACGTGATCCAGGCCGCCGCCCATCCCGGCGCAGAATCCTGGCGGAACATCAACGCCATCGACGACCTGGTGCACGCGATCCTGACCAACACCGGCCAGGTCACCGTGGCCGCGCTGGCCGGGAACGCCGCGGCCGGCGGCCTGATGCTGGCGCTGGCCGCCGACCAGGTATGGTGCCGGTCCGGCGCGGTCCTCAACCCGCACTACCGGCTGATGGGCCTGCACGGCTCGGAGTACTGGACCTACACCCTGCCCCGCCGCGTCGGCGCGGCCGAGGCGACCCGGCTGACCCAGGCCTGCCTGCCGGTCACGCCCGCCTCGGCGCTCCGCTCCGGTCTGGTCGACCACGTGATCCCCGGTGACCCGGCCGCCTTCCGCGCGCAGGTCGTGGCCCTGGCCGAGTACCTCGTCGGCAGCCCCGCTTACCCGGCCCTGCTGACCGCCAAGACCCGCCGGCTGGCGGCACCCGGGCAGCACCGCCCGCTGGCTGCCTACCGTGCCGCCGAACTGGCCGCCATGGCCCGCAACTTCTTCGACCCGGGCGAACCGTACGCCGGACTCCGCCGGGCCTTCGTCTACAAGGAGAAGCCCTCCCACACCCCGCCCCACCTGGCCCGCCACCGCACCGATTCCCAGCCTTCGGTCCCCCGCGTCGCGTAACCGCCCGCTCCCGGGTCCGCCGGCCGCCCGGCCGTAGGGTAGAGCCCGTGATAGCGAGACAGGAATGCGCGGCCACGGTGCTGGGCGGCCCGACCACCGTCCTGGACCTCGGCGGCCTGCGCATCGTCAGCGACCCCACCTTCGACGACCCGGGACCCCACGGCTACCTCACCAAGACCGTCGGCCCGGCGGTCACCGAGGACCAGCTCGGCCCGGTGGACCTGGTGCTGATCAGCCACGACAATCACCCCGATAACCTGGACGACCGCGGCCGCGCCCTGGCCCTCGCCGCCCCGCTGGTGCTGACCACCCGCAGCGGAGCCGGGCGCCTCGGGCCGCCGGCCACCGCCCTGGCCCCCTGGACCAGCCACACCGTGCCCCGTCCCGGCGGCGGCGACCTGGTCGTGACCGCCGTCCCCGCCGTGCACGGCCCGGAGGACGCCGAGCGTGACGCCGACGGGTTCGTCAACTGCGAGGTCATCGGCTTCGTCCTGTCCGGACCGGACCTGCCCGTCGTCTACGTCAGCGGGGACAACGCCTCGATCGGGACCGTCGCCGAGATCGCCCGGCGCACCCCGTCCATCGACGCGGTCGTCCTGCACGCCGGCGCGGCCCGCGTCCCGGCCAGGTTCCGCAACCGCGCGCTGAGCCTGGATAGCATCCGGGCGGCCGCCGCGGCCGCGATCCTGGGGCCAGCCGAGATCATCCCGGCTCACTACGACGGCTGGACCCACTTCAGCGAAGGCCGCGATGACCTCGTCCGCGCCTTCGACGACGCCGGCCTGACCGCGCGGCTTCGCCTCGTCGACCACGGAGCCTGGATCCCGCTCCGCCCCTAGGACCGCGCCGAAGCCGTGTAAGGCGCCCGCCCCCGGCCGCAGAACGCAGTGAAACCCCGGATCCAGTGCGTCCCGACGCCGTGGAAGGCCAGTTCCACGCCATTCCGTTCGGCGCTGCGCCCGGGGACCCGCGCGCGGCATGAGGCCGACACGCGGTCAGGTCACCGGGAAGGGCGGCTGCCACCACCAGGGGGTCGTCTGGAGCTCGATGCGGTCGACCCATTTCACCCACCAGTACCCGCGCCGGCCGGGTGCGACCAGGCGCAGCGGGTATCCGTGCCCGGCGGACAGGGGAGCCCCGCCCACGCGGGTGGCCAGCAGCAGCCGGCCGACGTCGCTCACCGGGAACCGGATCCAGTACCCCGTGACGGAGTGCACGAACAGGCTGCGGGCCTGCCCGGTGCTGCGCAGCACGGCGCTGACCGGCACGCCGCTCCAGTCCTGCCGGGAGTACCAGCCGGAGGTGCAGTCCAGGGTCGCCTGCGTCCGGGCGCCGAACGCCGAGAGCTCGTCCAGCCCCAGCTGGTACCGTCCGGCGCCGTCCACGACGGTCAGCCGCCACTGATCCGGATCGACGGCCGGGATCGGGTCCACGAGCCAGCTCGTGGTGGGCATGGCGTCCGGATCGAAGGACCCGGTCTCGTACGACCCGGTGAAGCGCCGGCCGGCGCCGGGCAGTCCGCCGACCCGGACGGCACCGGCGGCGGCGAAGTACAGCCCGGCCGCCCCGGCCCCCAGCAGGCCGGCCCGCAGGAAGGTCCGGCGGGACAGGTCCGACCGGCGCGGCCGGATCCGCC
>DAIOWL010000215.1:0-8211 GCA_036758545.1 Streptosporangiaceae bacterium
ATCCGTTCTTCAATCCCGACCGCGACGATGCGGCCAACTACGGATCGATCGGCGCGATCATCGGCCACGAGATCGGCCACGGCTTCGACGACCAGGGTTCCCGGTACGACGGTGACGGCAGGCTCAGCGACTGGTGGAGTGCAACGGACCGGCAGGCGTTCGAAACCAGGACCCGGTCACTGATCGGTCAGTACAACCGCCTGGCGCCGAAGCAGGTTCCTGACCAGCATGTGAACGGAGCGCTGACGATCGGGGAAAACATCGGGGACCTGGGAGGCGTGGGCATCGCGTGGAAGGCCTATCAGGTGTCGTTGCACGGCGAGGAGGCGCCGGTAATCGACGGTTTGACGGGCGGCCAGCGCTTCTTCATGTCGTGGGCTCGTACCTGGCGGCAAAAGATCCGGGACGAGGAAGCCATCCGGCTGCTCACCATCGACCCGCATTCACCCGGCGAGTTCCGTTGCAACCAGATCGTGCGGAACCTCGACGAGTTCTACGGCGCGTTTGACGTCGGCGCTGCCGACGAGCTGTGGCTCGACCCTGCAACTCGGGTCCGTATCTGGTAGCCAGGGCCACACCGCCGCACAACCCGCAGGCGGTCGCGACCAGCACCACCATAGGCCCACCGGGTCATCGCGGCCTGCCAGGCCGCCCAGGTCACAGCCCTGGTCCTGCCCGCTGCCCAATACAGGAGATTAGGGAAGGCGCCGCGCAGAGCGACTCCATCTGCGCTCTCCAAATGGCCAGCCCCGAGAAGCCACGAAGCGTCCAGATCGGCGGAACTATCCGCGTCCTCCCGGACCCCGTTCGTCACTCAGCGTCGCCGGTCACGACGGCTGCCTTCTCCTTAACCGAATCCGCCATTGCCGCTCCCGTGGTAGCTGGTCACTGTGGTGACCCTGCGAGTCCCCCGGCCGCCACACCAGGCACCGGGCAACCAGGAGTCTGCCGCACGCGCAGGACCCGGTGGCCGTGCTCCTCGCCGAGGTCAGCGATATCCGCGCTGGTGGCTTCGGGGCGTACGCGCGGGCGGCGGCCGTGACTAGAGCTGCGCCAGCAGCGTTTGCGTATGCTCCCGTTCCGCTTGCGCGTCCAGGCGTTCCCACGCCGTGAGTGCGCGAGTCAGCTCGGCGCGATCGTCGTGCAGGCGTCCGCGCGCACGGGCGAGGCAGGCCGTCGCCCAGCTGTTCTCCTCGGCGAGCGGGGCGGCCGCGGCGAGTAGTTTCGCCGCGTCGGGCAGCCGTGCCGCCACGGCCAGCTCCGCGCCGGCCGCCCGCGCGTACGCCAGGTACGGGTCCAGCGGGGCTTCGAGGGCGAAGGCCGCGCGCACCAGGGGTTCGGCGTCGTCGAACCGTCCGGTGCGGACGGCGAGGCGGGCGTCGACGAACACCGCGACGGGCGCCGTGCCGAGGATGCCGCCGGCCACCTCCTCGGCCCGGGACCCCCACAGCGCGGCGGCCGCCGGCTCCTCGAGCATCGCGCACGCCAGTACGGTCGTGCACACTGCCGGCAGCATCCAGAGCGGGGCCGGACGCCCGGCCCGCTCCCATTGGTCCCACATCCGCCCGGCGTTGCCGATCGCGTCGCGGAACCGCCCGGTCAGCGCGAGCGGCTGGACCAGGCGGCTGGCCGTGATGTGCGTGTCGCGCAGCAGGTCGTCGTCGATGCCGGCCTGCGCCGCGGCCATCCCGCCGCGCAGGTCACCGGCCATGATCGCGTAGATGCAGGCCCGCCCGTAGGTGTTGCAGATCTCCGGCGCGCAGTACGGGTCGTCGCGGTCCATGGACGGCAACAGCCGCAGGCGTTCCCGGGTGATGCGGTTGGCCTCCCGCAGCTGTCCGGCGCGCAGCGCAGCGGTCGCCGCCGCGCACAGCCCCGAGCTGATCAGTACCGGATCCGCGGTCGCCCGGGTGGCGGCGACGGCGGCCGGCACGAGCGCGAGGTCCGGTGCCCCCCGGTCCGGGCCGGCCAGCCACGCCCGGGCAACGGCCACGCACGCCGCCACCTCCGGATCGCCGGCGGGTCCGGCTGCGACCGCGTCGTCGAACAGGCCGACGAGGCGCTCGCGGGGAACCTCCGTCTCGAACGCCTCGGGGAACCGGCACGCGGTCTCCACCGCGCGTGCCAGGTCGATCGCCCGGCCGCGATCATCGCCGGCCAGCCCGGCCTGCCCGGCCGCCTCCAGCAGCAGCTCGTACACGTGCTGGTTGGACGTGGTGCTTACGTGCGCGCACCCGGCTCCCGCCCGCAGGTCGCGCGCGGCCGAAGCGGCGCTGGTCGCGACCGCGGCGGCGGTCCGGTGGTGCGCGAAGGACTCCAGCAGGTGGCGCCGGGCGAAGGTCAGGTGCGCCAGGGCACGCGCCAGCCGGTGCGTCACCTCGTCCGGACCGCCGGACGCGGCCAGCGCGGCCCGCAGGTCCGCGGCCATAGCGTCGAAGTCCTCCCTCCACGCGTGTTCGCCGAGCCTGGCCTCCGTGGCGCCTGCCGCGTCGGCGGCCCAGCGCAGGTGGCGCGCCCGGGTCTTGTCCTCCTCACCGGCAGCCGACATCTGGGCCAAAGCGAATGCCCGTACCGTCTCCAGCAGCCGCCACCGGCTGACCCGCCCGCGCAGGTGCACCACGAGGCTCTTGTCCGCCAGCCGGCCGAGCAGGTCCGCGACGCCCGCCCGGTCCCCGCCGACAGCCGCAGCGGCGTCCAAGTCGAACGCCCCGACGAACACCCCGAGCCGGCGGAACAGCGTCCGCTCCTCCTCACCGAGCAGGTCATAGCTCCAGGACAGCACCGCGCGCAGGGACCGGTGCCGCTCGTCGCCGCCGCGCACGCCGGATAGCAGCCGCAGCGCGTCGTCGAGGGCCGCGAGCAGACCCGCAGGGCCCAGCGACGCGGCGCGGGCCGCGGCCAGCTCGATCGCCAATGGCAGCCCGTCCAGCCGCGCGCACAGCTCCGCGATCACCGCAGGCTCCGCCACGAAATGCGGGTCCGCGGCCAGCGCCCGGTCCCGGAACAGCCGCTCGGCGTCCGAGCCCAATGGCAGCGGCGAGACCGGCACACTGCGCTCGCACGGGATGCCCAGCCGCTCCCGGCTGGTCACCAGCGCACGGGTGCCCGGGCAGGCGTCCAGGATCCGCTCGACGAACTCGGCCGCCTCGTCGATCACGTGCTCGCAATTGTCCAGGACGAGCAGCCACCGCCCGGTGCCCAGCCGCGCCGCGACCGCCTCGGCCAGCGGCTGGTGCGAGCCTTCGGTCACCCCCAGCGCGGTCGCGACCGCCCGGGCCACGAACCCGTCGCGCACCGGCACCAGGTCCACGAACGCACCGCCGGACGGGAACAGCGCGACGGCATCCTCCGCCATCACCGCGGCCAGCCGGGTCTTGCCCACGCCGCCGGGACCCAGCAGAGTCACCAGCCGGGCCTCCTCGATCGCGGCCAGCACGGCCGCGCGCTCGGCGTCGCGGCCGACGAATGTCGTCCCGGACACGGGCAGGCCGGCGATGCGGGCCGGCTCCCGCGCCCCCGAGCGGGCCAGCTCCGCCAGCGCCCACCGGTCCGTCACCCCGTACTTGCGCAGCAACGACGAGACGTGGCTTTCCACGGTGCGCACGGAGATGTGCAGCCGATGCGCGATCTGCGCGTTGGACAGCCGCCCGCCCAGCGCGGCCAGCACCTCGGCCTCCCGCTCAGATATCCGCTCCGCCACCGCGGCCCCCCCTTTCCGTGGCGGCATCCGTGGTGGTCTGCGGTCAGCACGGATGACCGCACCTCCCCTCCGGAGGGACGCTAAAGGCACCCGGCAGAGGAGGACACCATGAAGACCACCCTAACCGTGCGCCCCGCCACCGAACTGCCCGAACTGGACGAGCTGGTCACCGCCGTGCGCGCGGCCGTCGCCCGCAGCACCGGCTGGCGCGACACCGCGTCCCATGTGGCCGACGCGCTGCGCGGGCACCTGCCGTCGCCCGGACTGCTACCCGCCGACCTGCTCACCGGTGAGCGCGGTACCTACCGCAGTCACCGCCTGCATGTGGAGCCGGACGGCTCGTTCTCGATGCTGGCCATCATCTGGCAGCCGGGCGCCCTGACCCGCGTCCACGACCACGTGACCTGGTGCGTGTTCGGCATCCTCGCCGGCGTGGAGCACGAAGACCTGTACACCCTCTCCGAGGACGGCACCGCCCTGATCGAGGCCGGCAGCAACCCGAACCAGGCCGGTGAGGTCACAGGCTTCGCCCCGCCCGGCGACATCCACCGCGTTCGCAACGTCAGCGACAGTACCGCCATCTCCCTGCACATCTACGGCACTGACCTCGACCGCGTCGGCTCGAGCGCCCGCCGCTTCTACGACCTCCCAGTCTGCCCCGCCGAGCCACGGAAATGACAGGAGATGTGACATGACCCATCGACAACGCAGACGCGACTCCCGTGCGCCCGCCACGGACGGACGGTCTCCGCCCGCGGACAAGCGCGCCAATGAAAACCTGACCTGACGGACGAACACAGGAGGATGCACCATGTCGCCTATCCGGCACTTCGATCACGTCGGCATCACCGTCAGGGATCTCGACACGGTGACGGCCTTCTTCGCCGGGCTGGGCCTGGAGACTGAGGGCCGGACGGTTCTGGAGGGCGAGTTCCTGGACACCGTGACCGGCATGCCTGACGCCCGTACCGAGGTCGTCATGCTGCGGCCGCCCGGCGGCGGAACAGGGCTGGAACTGTCGCGCTTCATCCGCCCGGGCCACGAACCGGGTTCGCCCGACCCCATGCACAACGAACTGGGGTTGCGCAACGTGACGTTCGAGGTGGACGATCTTCAGACGATCCTGGGCCGGCTTGCCGCGGACGGTTACCACCTGGTCGGCGGCGTCGGTCAGTACGAGGGCATCTGGCGCATGGCGTCCGTGCGCGGACCCGAGGGGCTCATCGTGAACCTAGCCCAGCCAATCAGCTGATCCAAGCCCCGTACTGCGGTTTGTATGACAGTTCTCCGGCATCGAATCTCGACATGAGTGCGGGCTCATCCGCATCGAGCTTGGCATGGGCGGCGTTCGGTAGGGCCTGTTCTGGGCAATTCGCCGCGGTGGTACCTCAGCGAACGGGGTCTGCGTCCGCGGTCAGGCCTCCGGCACCTCGCCGGGCAGTTGGGAGCTGCGACGCTTGCTGGCGGCCGACGAAATGACGGCGGTGTGCGGCACTATGTCGGCATGGTGTCGCCGGCGAACTGGCTTGACCGCTACCGCGCGGGCCAGCACCACCAGGTCTGGCACGAGCTACGCCAGCTCGGCGCCGCGGTCCGGGAGCCCGCCCTTTCCGAACAGGCGCAGCTTGTCTGCATGAGATGGCCCGGCGGGCACGCCACAATGTCGAGGTGATCATCGAGCGGCTCTCGGGCGCGGGATACCGCTTTCACTGCAACGACGATGCGCAAGGACCCGTGACACCCCACTTCCCGCCGGCAGCCGGGGCGGCGGCGCACGCAGACTGGCTGGAGCAGCGCTTCGGCCCGGTGCCCATGACCCTGCTGTCCTGGGTGCGGTTGGTCGGGGACGTCTGGCTGGTTGGCACGCATCCGCAGTGGGCCGAGTCGGCATCGGCTGACCCGCTGGTGCTCGAGGCAGAGGGCTCGCGTTACCCCGGCGAGCCGATCCGCGGGTACTTCGACAACGAGCACGAAGGGTGGCGCGAATGGGCTGCGCAGGACCCGGCGGAGGCGGGGCTGTTCGTGCTCCCGCTCGCGCCGGACCGGCTGCACAAGGACAATGTCAGCGGCGGCCCGCCGTACGGCCTCATCGTCCCGGACGGCAGCGCCGACGGGCTGTTCGCCGCCGAGACCACCATGCCCTTCGTGTCCTACCTCAACCAGGTCTTCAGCCACGGCGGATTCCCCGGACGCACGGCGCCCCACAACCGGTGGGAGATGAAGCGGGCCCTCGCCCGGGGCCTCCTGCCCCTCTGAACCGCTCACCAGTCCGGCGCCGAGGTAACTGCCAGCAGCCATGACAACCCGCGTCGGCGCTCGGCCTGCGGCATGACAGGACGTCGTGATTCGGCCTTGCGGGAGGATGTAAACGGCTCGGGAACAGCGTTCTGCGGTGGTTCCAGGTCAGTCAGGAAAGGGGCCAGCTACGTGGTGATCGCTCATGGCGGCAAGGTGCATATCGTCGTCGGGTTCTCCCTGGCGCGGGGAACTGGCTCAGTGCTGAGACGGTCCGGGCAGTCCGGTACGGATAGGTGAGACTCCGGCACCGGTCAGCTGAGGGTCGTTGTCAGCTCCGGCATCCGGTCGATGGCTGAGCTATACAGGCGGTTCTTGAAGGAATTCCTGGTACTCCGGTAGCGCGGCCGGGTCCTGGAACAGGAACAGATGCCCTCCCTCGTAGCCGCGCAGCTCGCCTCCGCGGATGCGCGCTGCGATCGCGCTGCTGTTCCGGACCGGGGCGATCATGTCGTAGTTGCCGTAGCCAACCAGGGCCGGGCAGGTGATCGCGTCGAGGCGGTCCCATACGTTATGGCCTGCTCGGGCCTCAAGCTGGGCCAGGCGCGCGGCTGCGGCGGCTGGGTCTTGCTGATCGCGGTCGGCGGCAGCCAGAGCTGAGGCCAGCGCGCGATCTGCCGGGTGTGCCTGAAGCCACCGCTCATCCCAGCGGCTGTCAGCGAGCCTGAGCTGCGTCGCAGCCCGCTCCTGAGGCGGGAGGTCCTGCAGCTTGTGCAGCGGATAGGAGGACCCGCCGTCGCCGCCGGCTGAGGTGCAGGCCAGGCCGAGACGCTCTACCCGCTCCGGATGGGTGACGGCGAATTCCTGGGCCACCATTCCGCCGAAACTCACCCCGAGTACCCGGCAGATGTCCCAGCCGGCGATCTGCAGCAGGCCAGCGGCGTCAGCTGCGAGATCGGCCATGGTATAAGGACCCGTCACCGGGCCGCTGCGACCCAGGCCACGGTAGTCCCACGCCAGCAGATCGAACCTAGCCGCAACCAGGTCAAGCAACGGCCCGACGGCCTGCAAGGTCGTGCCCGACCCGTTGCAGAACAACAACCGCGGACCACTGCCCCTTTGCTCCCAGTACAGCTCAACCCCATTCACGTGATCAACCGGCATCGCTTCCGCCCTATCCCGCGTGGTCACCCGGCAACCTGATCGCTAACGCTATCCCGCAGGCCGCCAGCGGCCAGTCATCCATCAGGGTGACCCCGGGTGATCCCCTGCGACCCGTCGCACTGGACCACGACGAGACCAGCGCGAAATCAGGACGTCTGTGCTGCGCGGCGATGGCGAGGACGGCGTCCATGCCGGGTTGCCGCTGGCGGCGAGCGCCGCCCCGGCGCGCAGGAAGCCTTCCATCGGGGCTCCCGGGGCGTCGGGGCGTCCTGCCGCCCGGGTTCATGCTCATGGTGGCCCGCATCGGCGGTGGTGCTGTCCTTCATCCTTCTGGCTGGTCACTGTATCCCGGCTGCGGCCTCCTCCCAGGGCCAGCGAGCGGCCAGCCCGGCTTCGATGTTCGGGATCAGCGAGAAAGTCCCGTCGGTAAGCCCGCCAAGCTCGTGGCGGTTGCCGCGGCCCGCCGCCATGGCCGAGTGCCGGTAACCGGCGAGGTTGAAGCCGTAGACGGGGATGTGCGCGGGCACACTCGCCGACACATCTCCGACCGGCGCGCTCCAGCCGGCACGATCGGGGAAGGTCTGCATGTCGGTGAAGATCATCACCCGATCGTGGCCACGGTAGGCGGCCCTGACCGCTTCGGCGATCCGGGTGCCGTAACCAACCTCCCCGATGCGCCGGGTGAACGCCTCCACAGACTTCAGGACGCTCAGCCGGTACGCGGACCGTTGCACCCGGAACTGGCCGTCGGCGAACCCGTACAGGTCGGCCCGGCCCCGGTTCCTGATCCCGGTGGCCAGCCCGAACAGCGCTGCGGCCTGCACCATGGTCATCGTGGACTTCCGCGACAGGGCCTGCCCCATCGACGCGGAGGTGTCGATGAGGATCAGCGTCCGTCCCGGCAGTTCCGGGATGTTGCCGATAGCAGCGTCAAGCCCCGTCTCCAGGGCATGCCCCCACCTCAGCGACGGCGCGTTCAGGTACGCGGACAGGAACCGGAACGGCAGCTGGCGGGAGCGCTTCACCTGTCCTGGGTCGCTGAACCGCGCCAGCAGCGGGGCGACGTGCTCGTCGCTGAGCTCGTGGACGCAGAGGTGGAAGACGAGGTCGCG
>DAIOWL010000215.1:8221-9223 GCA_036758545.1 Streptosporangiaceae bacterium
GAGCCCGGCCCGGTCCAGGTTCCTCAGGTTGCGCAGCGCGGCCATGAAGCCGAGCTGCGGCAGGATCAGCCGCCACTGCTCGGCCTTCGGCAGGCCTCCCTCGGCAGGCGCTTCACCGAGCCACGACAGCAGCCATTCCCACTGCCCGGCCGCCGCCAGCTCAAGCCTGCGATCGTCGAGCATCGGGCGCACGCCGCGGTGCCGCTCGGCCGGTGCCATCCGGGACAGTTCCCAGCGCGCCCGCACCGCGGGCAGGCTGACCGGGGGTGCCTCGTCCCGGTCGTGGCGCGCCGTGATCGCCCACCGGAACAGGTCACCCTGCCATGCCGCCTTCGCGGGCGACGGCGACGGGTGGACGAGGTCGATGACGTCGCCGAACCGGAAGCCCCGGGCCGCGCTGTCGTAGCGGAGGAACGCGCGCTCGTCGTAGAGCCGGGCGACGGCATCCGCGATGCCGCGCTTGACCGGCTTAGGGACCGCACGGCCGTAGCGGGAGGTCCAGTAGGCCAGCATCTCGCCGAGCTCGTCGGCACGGCGCAGCACAGAACCGGCAAGCTGGCGGTTGCCGCCTTCCAGCCCCGCGGCCAGTCGAGCCCTGACCGCCTCGGCCGCGAGGACCACGGGCGCGGTCCGCATGTTTCCCCGGTCGCGGAGCCACGGCAGGAAGCCCTGGAGCCACGCAAAGCCGTCCGCGTCCGTCGCCAACTCGGACACGAGCTCGCCCATCCGGCCGTCGCGGACCGCGGCTTCCTCGTAGAAGGAATCCTCACCAGCGAACGAGGCGGTGGCGCGCAGGAACAACTCGCTCCGGGCGTCCCGCGCGTACCCCGTTCCGCCCTCGTGGGTCTGACCGGAGGGAATGGCCTCAGTCGCCAGCGGTCCGCGTCCCGCCGGCCGCGCGAACTTCACGTTGAACCTCGACATAGCAAAAGCCTCCTTTCTTGAAGGAGGCCGTGCCTGAGATCAAGATCGGCAAGGGAACGCGCTGCTCTACCATTGAGC
>DAIOWL010000216.1:0-8841 GCA_036758545.1 Streptosporangiaceae bacterium
ACCTTGCGCCCGAACGGGCCCGCGGCGGACGCGCGGGCGCTGCCGCGGACATGTGGGCGCTGGGTGCCTCGCTGTTCGCGGCGGTCGAGGGCCACCCGCCGTTCGAGCGGGACGGCGTGCTCGCCAGCCTGACCGCCGTGGTGGCCGACGAACTCGAGCCGTCACCCCACGCCGGCCCGCTGTGGCCGGTGATCGAGGGCCTGCTCCGCAAGGACCCGGCCGCCCGCCTCGACGCCGCCGGAGCCGAGCGGATGCTGCGCCGGATCGTGTCGGACGAGGCCGCGCCGCCCGCCGAGGTCGTCCCGCCCGCCGAGGTCACCGAGGTCGAGGCCGCCGAGGTCGAGGCCGCCGAGCAGGGCGGACGGAGCGGCAACTCGCGTGCCCGGAAGGCGGGTCGGATCCCCGTGACCGCGCTCACCGCCGTCGTGGCGGTCGCGGTGATCGCCGCTGGCATCGCACTGGTTCTCGCCCGGCTACCCGGCCACCAGGGCGCCCGCCTGGTTGCCCCGGCGGCTTCGCGGCCCGCGCCTTCCTCCGCCACCCCGTCGTCCGCGCCGCCGTCCAGCCCGTCCCCGCCCGCCCCGGCAAACAGCGCCCCGGCAAACAGCGCCCCGGCCAGCAGCGGATCGAGCGCGCTCCCGGCCGGGTACTACCGCTTCACCAACGCGACCGGTTTCTCGATCGGCGTCCCGCGCGGCTGGCGGATCTCGCATGACGGCCACTACGTGTATATCCGGGATCCCGCGAACAGCGGCATTTTCCTGCTGATCGACCAGTCCGATCAGCCCAAGTCCAATCCGCTCGCGGACTGGCGCCAGCAGGCCGCGGATCGCCAGGGCAGCTATCCCGGATATCACCTGATCCTGCTCCGCGAGGTCCGCTATACGCAGGCGGAAAAGGCTGCGGACTGGGAATTCACCTACGACAGGAATGGCGTAAGGGTCCAGGTGCTTAACCGGAATATCCTGGCCAACGCGCGGCATGCCTACGCGCTCTACTGGTCCACGCCGGTCAGCGACTGGGATGCCTTCTACCACTACTTCCAGGCCTTCGCGGCCACCTTCCGGCCCGCGCCAGCCAGTTGAACTCGCCGGGCACAAGACAGCCCAGGTCCGCGGCGTATTACCAGCGGCCGCGGTGCACGACCTCACCGAACGGCCGCCGGTCGGGCTTGCGGACCGGCGTCAGCGGCCGGCCGGCCGGGTAGCCAAGCGAGATGAGCAGCGCCCAGCCGCGGTCCTCGGGGAAGCCGAGCAGCTCACGGGCCAGCCCCAGGTCGGCGACGCCCGCGTGGCAGCTGCCGATGCCCAGGTCGGCCGCTGCCACCAGCATGGCCATCGTCGCCTGGCCCAGGTCGAACTGGGCCCGGCCGAACGCGTTGTCGTCCGCCGGTCCGATCACCACGATCGTGGCCGCCGAGCCAGCCACGTGACCGGCGCCCCGCCATACCCTGGCCAGTTCGCGGAGCTGCCCGCGGTCGGTGACGATGACGAAATCCCACGGTTGCCAGTTCTGCGAGGACGGGGCCCGGCGGCCCGCCTCCAGGATCTGGTCCAGGTCCGCCGCCGCGATCGGCCGGTCCGCGAAGGACCGCACGTTACGGCGCGACGTGATCGCGTCCCAGGTCTGCATGATGTCCTCCGTCACTCCGCGGGCGCGAACGGCGGGCCAGGAGGCTCGCCCCACCAGCTCCGCAGGAACCCTCCGGCTTGTTCGCACGCCCCGGCGAGCGGGCCGCCGGGATGGCCGAGGGTGGCCCGGATGAGCTCGCCGATCCGGGCCTCGACCGTCGCCAGAACCTGGTCCGGAGTGGCGTCGACGGCGGACCGGTAGCCGATCACCGCGCCCGCGTTGCACACGAAGTCAGGCAGCGCCATGATCCCGCGCTGGCGCAGTACCTCGGCTCCCGCCGCGGTATACGGGGCGTTGGCCGCGGGCGCGATCACCCGGACGTCCGACGGCAGCGACCGGGCGGTCTGCGCGTCGATCGCTCCCGGCCGGGTCCCGGGGACCAGCACATCGGCGTTCACCTCGGTGAAGAGCTGGTGCGGCGCCAGGACCGGCCGGCCGTAGCGCAGGACGCACGCGTCGCCGTGCGTTCGGCGCAGCGTGAGCAGCCGGTCGACGTCAAGGCCCGACGGGTCCGAGACGCACCCGGCCACGGTGGACACCGCCGCCACCCGGCCGCCGCGCCGGCCGACCTCGCGTGCCACCCCGCCGCCGACCTTGCCGAAACCCTCGATGGCCACCGAACGGCCGTCCAGGCCTTTCGACCCCTCCGCCCCTCCGCCCAGGGCCGTCGCGGCGGCCACCGCGACGCCGTACCCGGTCAGCAGGTCCTCGAACGGTACGCCCGCCACCATGGCGCGAATCGCCGCGGGCGCGGCCCGGCCCCGGCGCAACGGCTCGAAGTCCTCCTCGGCCGTGCCCATGTCCGGCCCGGTCAGGAACCGGCCCGCGTCGGTCAGCGGCCGGACCTCCGCACAGAACCGCGCCATCAGGGCGGCCTTGCCCGCGCGGTCCGCAGGATCCCCGCGTACCCCCGCCTTGGCACCGCCGACCCGCTCGCCCAGCGCGGCGAACTTGTAGGTCATCGAGCGCGCCAGCACCGCCACCTCGGCCACGCTGACGTCTGGCGCCAGCCGCGTCCCCCCGGCCGACAGCGGCGCCCCGGGCAGGTCGAATACCACGAACCCCGGCACCGAGCCGAATTCGACGATCTCTGCACCGCCATTGCGTCCCGTCATGTCACGATCATGACAGCTCGGTTCGCAGCCAGCCTCCCTGACCTGGTCCGCGCCCTCGATCGCCATCAGCTCGTCTTCGCCGAATCCCGGCGAGCGAGGCCCCCGGTAAGGTCGCGCCGGGGATTGGCCCGGGCCGACGCTGCGGCCGGCGGCATCAGGTAATCGCCTGCATTCTGTCAGCGTTCGGCTTTAATCTGCTCAGGCGAGGGTAGTCCGTATGCGGGTTGCGGGTCGGATTTTTGCCGCCGGGGAGGGCGCAGAGGCATGAGCAGTCGCAGGCCTGTCCGAGAAATTGATCATCACAGACGGCGCGTCGGCAGTCCGCGGACCGCCGGGCCCGGGACGTCGCCATCCAAGCCACGGCATCGAGTATTAGCCGACGTGGCTGTGCAGGCGCCGCAGGGCGCGGGTTAACCGCGCCTCCTGCGGCACCGGAAAGCATCAAGATGAGCACGTTTCTCAGGATCTGTCTTTACATCTTCGCCGTGTGCGCGGCGCTCGGGCTGCTGCCCGCCGCGATTCTCGCCGCGAGGGCACGCCAGCCCGTCATGATCGTCTTGTCGCTCCTCGTCGCCACCTTCGTCATCTTCGTGCTCGTCGCGTCCGCCACCGAGCTACCTACACACTGAAGGCCGGCGTTAGCTGGCCCGCCGGTAGGCGCGTACGGCCAGCGGCAGGAACACGATGAAGATCCCGGCGAGCCAGGCCACGCTCTTCCACAGGTTCGCCGCGACCGGGCCGCCGAGAGCCAGCGCGCGCATGGTGTCGACGACGTAGGTCACCGGCTGGTTGTTGGCGAACGCCTGCAGCCAGCCCGGCATGGTGGCGATCGGCACGAACGCCGAGGACAGGAACGTGAGCGGGAACAGCCAGATCAGCCCGAACGCCTGCACCGATTCCTCGTCCCCGATGGCCAGGCCGGTGAAGGCGGAGATGCAGCAGATGGCCACGCCGAACACGATCGCCAGCAGGATCATGGCCACGGCCGGCAGGAACCCGTTGAGGAACTGGAAGCCGACCGCGTATCCCACGCCGATGATGATCAGGATCGTCACGGTCATCCGGCCGGTGTCGGCCACCAGCCGTCCGGCCAGCACCGCGGAGCGGGCCATCGGCATCGCCCGCAGCCGGTCGATCACGCCCTTCTTCAGCTCGACGGCCAGCGCGATAGCCGTGCCGAACGAGGCGAACGCCGCCGTCTGCGCCACGATCCCCGGTATCAGGAAGTTGACGTAGCCGCCGGGGACATGCACCAGGATCGCGCCGCCGAAGACGTATCGGAACATCAGCACGAATATCACCGGCTGGATCACGGTGAACACCAGGTACGCGGGCACCCGCATCCAGACCAGCAGGTTGCGCCGGGTGATGGTGAGCGTGTCGGTCACCGCCCAGCGGAACCTGACGCCCAGGCCGGGCCCGGCAGGCAGGCCAGGTACGCCGGTCCTCTCGGCTACCGCGGTCATGACGCAGTCCTTTCCATGTCCTTGCCTCGCCGCGCGCCCCGCCGCCCGCGGCGGCGCCCTCCCGGCTCGTCTTCTTCGGCCGCGTGTCCGGTCAGGGCCAGGAAAACGTCGTCGAGCGACGGCCGCCGCAGCGTAAGACCGCGGGTTACCACGCCGACGGCATCCAGGCTGCGCACCACTTCGACCAGCGCGTCCGAGCCGTGGCTGCCGACCCTGAGGCTGACCATCCCGCTGCCGGAGTCAGCGAGCGGCTCGCTCTCGCCGATCTTGGAGATCGCGGCCGCCGCATCGTCGATCCGGCTCCGGTCCGGAACGGTGAACTCGACGACATCACCGCCCACCCGGCCCTTCAGGTCCTCGGCCGTGCCCGCGGCGATGACCAGGCCGTGGTCTATGACCACGATCTCGTTCGCCAGCTCGTCAGCCTCGTCCAGGTACTGGGTGGTCAGCAGCAGCGTGGTCCCGTCGGCGACCAGCGACCGGATGATGTCCCACATCCCCAGTCTGGACCGCGGGTCCAGGCCGGTGGTGGGCTCGTCGAGGAACAGTACCTTGGGCCGCCCGACCAGGCTGGCGGCCAGGTCAAGGCGCCGTTGCATGCCGCCGGAGTAGGTCTTGGCCGCCCGGTCGGCCGCGTCGCTCAGGCCGAATTGCTCCAGCAGCTCGACGGCGCGGCTGCGCGCCTGCGGCCAGCTCAGATGGTACAGCCGTCCGATAATCTCCAGGTTCTCCTGGCCGGTGAGCTCCTCCTGAATGGCGGCCGACTGGCCGGCCAGCCCGATGGAACGGCGGACGGCGGCCGCGTCGCGCACCACGTCATAGCCTTCGACCAGCGCCCGCCCTTTGTCGGGAAGCAGCAGCGTGGTCAGGATCCGCACCGCCGTGGTCTTCCCCGCCCCGTTGGGACCGAGCACGCCGAGCACCGTCCCGCGCGGCACCGACAGGTCGATACCGCGCAGCGCCTGCACCTCTCCGAACGACTTGGTCAAGCCCTCGACCAGGATCGCGGGCTGCTCGCCGATCCCGTTGACCTGTGACATCCATCCTCCCGTAACGCCCCGTAAGATCCACTTGCGGCCCCCGTACCACGAATTTACCGGCAACGCGACGAACCCGGCGAACCAAATACCTCCGCGCACCGGCGGTGCCGCCGCATGGTAAGACGAGACAACGAGCGCGAATTCATCGCCGAGCCAGAAAAGGAGCAGACGGTGCCGGACGAGAAACGCCACGAATCCTCTGATCTCGACGACTACTCTGTCCAGGAGCCTGCCGACTCCCTGACGGGAGAGCCGGGTGAACCCGGGGACGATCCCCTCGACCGGGGCGTCGCGCCGCCGGAGCGATGGTCGGCCGTTATCAGGTCCGGCTCGGACGGCGGCGAGCAGGAGTCGCTCGACCAGCTGCTCGGCGAGGAGGAGCCCGATACTGCCCTGGACCCGGACGACGAGCTGCCCGAAGACCGCGAGGACAACGACGAAGCCGACGAGTACCTCGACGGCCTGCTGCTCGACGACGGCCCCGACCCGCGGGCGGGTCGGCTGGTGGCCGAGGACGAGGGCGCTCATCCCGACGACGAGGAGGACCTCGTCGCCACCGACGTCGGCATCGACGGCGGGGCCGCCAGCGCGGAGGAAGCCGCGATCCACGTGGTTGAGGACGACGACACCGACATCCGCTCTGGCGACTGACGCGGGATCGCCTGGGAGAGGTCCGCATGCTGCCAGTCGCTGAGCTGCACGTTCACATCGAGGGCACGCTGGAGCCTGAGCTGCTGGTCCGGCTCGCGGCGCGTAACGGTACTCCGATGCCGATCCTGGACGCGGCCGAGCTGCGGGCCACGTACCAGTTTGGTGACCTGCAGTCCTTCCTCAGCCTGTACTACGCCAACCTGCGGGTGCTGAAGATCGAGGCGGACTTCTACGACCTGGCCAGCGCCTACCTCACCCGGGCCGCCGCGGCCGGGGTGCGGCGGGCGGAGATCTTCTTCGACCCGCAGACGCACCTGGCCAACGGCGTGCGGCTGGAGGAGGTGTTCGGCGGGCTCACCGCGGCGCTCGCCGACGGTGCCCGGGACCACGGGATCTCCGCCGACCTGATCGTGTGCTTCCTGCGCGACCTGGGCGCGGACGCCGCCGACGCGGCGCTCCGCGCCTGCCTGCCGTTCCGGGACAAGTTCATCGGCGTCGGGCTCGACTCCGCCGAGGTCGGTTACCCGCCCGCGCTGTTTACCGAGGTCTACCGGCTGGCGGCGGCCGAGGGGCTGCGGCTGGTGGCCCACGCCGGCGAGGAAGGCGGCCCGGACTACGTACGCGAGGCGCTCGACGAACTGCACGTGGAGCGGATCGACCACGGGGTCCGGTCGGTGGAGGACGCCGAGCTAGTCGCCAGGCTGCGCGCCGAGCAGATCCCGCTGACCGTCTGCCCGCTGTCCAACGTGGCCCTGCAGGTGGTCGGCACGCTTGGCGACCACATGCTGCCCGGCATGCTGGACGCGGGCCTGCTCGCCACCGTGAACAGCGACGATCCCGCCTACTTCGGCGGCTACGTAGACGACAACCTGGCCGCTCTGCAGGCCGCGTTCGGCTACGACGACGCGCGGCTCGCCGCGCTGGCCCGGAACTCGTTTGACGCGTGCTTCGCGCCCGAGGCGGATAAGCGGAGGTGGAAGGCCGAGGTCGACAGCTGGCTCGCGCGTACCCCGGCGTAATGTCGGTGCCCTGGGCTAGGGTCCGGCCATGCGACTGCTGCACACCTCGGACTGGCACCTCGGCCGGTCGCTGCACCGCGCGGATCTGCGGGCGGCCCAGTCGGCATTCCTGGATCACCTGGTGGACGTGGCCCGCGCCGAGAAGGTCGACGCGGTCCTGGTCGCCGGGGACGTCTACGACCGCGCGGTGCCGCCGGTGGACGCCGTCGAGCTGTGCGAGGACGCCCTGCTCCGGCTGCACGACACCGGCGCGCGCATCGTGCTGATCAGCGGTAACCACGACTCGGCGCGCAGGCTCGGGTTCGGCAGCGGGCTGCTGGAGAAGGCAGGCGTGCATTTGCGGACCCGGCCCGCCACGCTGGCCAGGCCGGTCGTTCTCGAGGACCCCCACGGGCCGCTGGCCGTGTACGGGGTGCCATATCTGGAGCCGGACGCGGTCCGCGGTGAGCTGCCCCCGGGTGAGGATGAGATCCCCCGCGGGCACACCGGGGTGCTCGGGCACGCGGTCGGCTGCATCCACGCCGACGCCGAGGCCCGCGGGATACGGCGCCGTGTGGTCATGGCGCACGGCTGGGTCAGCGGGGGAGCGGCCAGCGAATCCGAGCGAGACATCAGCGTCGGCGGGGTGGGCCAGGTGCCCGCCGAGCTGTTCGCCGGCTTCGGTTACGTCGCCCTCGGCCACCTGCACGGCCAGCAGACCATCGCCCCGCAGATGCGCTACAGCGGCTCGCCGTTGCCGTACTCCTTCTCCGAGGCCTCGCACCGCAAGGGCAGCTGGCTCGTCGACCTCGACGGCGAAGGGACGGCGCGGGTCGAGCAGGTGCCCGCGCCCGTCTACCGGCGGCTGAGCGTGCTCCGCGGCCGGCTCGCCGACCTGCTCGGCTCGGCCGCCTACAGCCGGTACGAGGACGACTTCGTATCCGTCACGCTCACCGACCCGAGCCGCCCCGAGGGAGCCATGGACGCCCTGCGTGCCCGCTTCCCGCACGTCCTCGTGCTCGCCTTCGAGCCGGAGGGCGTGCTGCCCGACCAGCGCGGCTACCGGGCCAGGACGGCGGGCCGCGACGACCTGTCGATTGCCGCCGAGTTCGTCATGCACGTCAGCAACGCGACCCCGACCGCGGCCGAGAAACAACTGCTGGCCAGCGCGTTCGCCGCGATCCGTACGGAAGAGGCGGCGGGCTGATGCGCCCGCACCGGCTGCGCGTGACCGCGTTCGGCGCGTTCGGCGGCACGGTGGAGGTCGGTTTCGAGGACCTCGCGTGCTCAGGGCTGTTCCTGCTGCACGGCGAGACGGGCGCGGGTAAGACCACGCTGCTGGACGCCATCGGGTTCGCCCTGTACGGCCGGGTCCCCGGCGAGCGCGGCAAGGCCAGGCGGCTGCGGTCGGATCACGCCGCCTCCGGCACCTCGACCGAGGTCCAGCTCGAGGCGACGCTCGGTGGCCGGCGGATGCGGATCACCCGCAAGCCGGAACAGGAGCGGGCCAAGCTCCGCGGCACCGGTACCACCACCGAGCAGGCCCGGGTGCTGCTTGAGGAGCAGGCCGGCGGATCCTGGCGCGCCGTCTCCACCCGGGTAGGCGAGGCGGACGCCGAGATCGCCGACCTGATGGGCATGTCCGCCGACCAGTTCTTCCAGGTCGTGCTGCTGCCACAGGGGGAGTTCGCGCGGTTCCTGCATGCCGACGCGGGGGACCGGGCCAAGCTGCTGCAGCGGCTGTTCGGCACTGACCGGTTCCACGCGGTCGAGGAATGGCTCGCCCGCCGCCGCAAGGTCACCGCGGACGAGGTGCGGGAGGCCGAGGCGGGGATCTCCGGGCTGCTCGCCCGGGTCGCCCAGGCCGCCGGCGTCCCGGTCCCGTCCGACGACCCCGAGCCGTCGGACGACCCCCTCCCGTCCGACGATACTGAGCCGT
>DAIOWL010000216.1:8851-9217 GCA_036758545.1 Streptosporangiaceae bacterium
CAGCGCCTTGCCGTCCGGTGACGCCCTGCCGTCTGACAGCGCCTTGCCGCCCGCAGGCTGGGCTGCGCAGCTGGCCGAGGCCGCCGCCGCCGGGGCCGCGGCCGGGCAGGCTCAGGTCGCCGGGCACCGCCAGGAGCTCGACCGTGCGCTCGACCTGCAGCGCGAAGCCGAACGGCTCGCCGACAGGCAGCGGCGCCGGCAGGACGCCCTGGACACCCGCGACCGGCTGGCCGCGGCACAGGCGCTGACCGGCGCCAATGGGTCGGTGATCTTCGCGACCGGCTCGATCATCGGCGCGACCTTGGCGCCCAGCATCTCGCTCGCGACCGTGCCGCTGTCGCTCTATCTGCTCGGCATGGCCGCCGG
>DAIOWL010000217.1:0-2795 GCA_036758545.1 Streptosporangiaceae bacterium
CACCTTGGGATGGTCGGCGAAGTCAGGCGCCGCATTGACCATGCCGAGCAGCTTGACCACCCGGCCCAGGGCGCGGGCGCTGCCCGTGGCTGGGCCTGGGCCTGCCCGGCGGGCACGGCCATGCCGTCCGGCGTGGCCATCGCCTGCTCAGGCAGCCAGGCCCCGGCCCGGGCGTAGCCGAGGAACAGCAGCACGCTGATCAGCGTGATCAGCACCCAGGCGGCGTGGCTGTTGATCGGGCTCCAGTCGTTGAGGCCGTGCAGGACCGCCGCGATGCCGATCCCGATCAGCCCGATCCAGTACTCCCGGCGCTGGCTGGTGATGGCCAGCCCGATGAAGTAGCCGGTGATGCCCGCCCAGCAGGCGTGGTCGATCGGGTCGGTGAGGAAGCGCCAGATGTACTGGATGGTCAGGGTCTGCAGTTCCAGGCCGGTGGCGTGGCCCGAGATCGAGCCGAGGACGTCGGTGAAGTAGTGCACGACCTCGGCCGCGCCGAACACCAGCCCGCTGACCGCGCCGAGGAACAGGTAGTCCCGCGGCGTCTGGGTGTGCCAGTACCGTCGCCAGATCCACGCCACCACCACGATCGGGATGGCCTTGGCCAGTTCCTCGGGGAGGCCGATGGTGAAGATGTCGAGCAGGCTGCTCGTGCCCGCGTGCAGCTTGGTCTCGAGGAAGATCGCGGTCGGCGCCTGGGTGACGACGCCGACGACCGCGATGGCGGCCAGCATGGCCCGGCTCACATGCTGCGGGCGGACGATGACGCCGAGCAGCAGCAGCCAGGCCACGGCGAAGTAGACCGCGAAGATCCAGGCGATGTCGCGGATCTTGGCCGGGGTCGGGTCGTTGAGCATGATCAGCGCGATGGGCGGCACGCAGACCAGGGCGACCAGCAGCAGCACCGGCCAGCTGCGCAGCGCCGGGTCGCGGGCCCAGTGGCGCAGCGGCACCAGGTTGGAGAAGGAATACGACGAGGGCTGCCGAGCGGAATTGCGAACGTAGCCCCCACCCATAATGCCCACCCTTGCGCGAACCTGCCGGAGTAGGTCCTGGCGCACGGTCGCGCCTGCTCCGAACGCTAATCCTAAACTAAATGGGGGCAAATTTTCAGTCGCCGATTACCACCCGGTTGGTCAGCGTGCCGATGCTCTCGATCGTCACCGAAACCTCGTCCCCGTCGGTCAGCGGTCCCACCCCGGCCGGCGTCCCGGTCAGCAGGACGTCGCCGGGCAGCAGCGTCATGACCTGGCTGACGTACGCGATCAGTCCGGGCACGTCCCACAGCAGTTCGGACGTGCGGGCCTGCTGCCTGATCTCGCCGTTGACCGTGGTGGTGAGCTCGAGGTCGGAGGGGTTCGTCCCGGTCTCCATCCACGGCCCGAGCGGGCAGAACGTGTCGAAGCCCTTGGCCCGGGTCCACTGTCCGTCCCTGGCCTGCAGGTCCCGCGCGGTGACGTCGTTCGCGCAGGTGTAGCCGAACACCACCTCCTCGGCCCGCTCCCGCGGCACGCCGCGGCAGAGCCTGCCGATGATGACGGCGAGCTCCCCCTCGAAGTCCACCCGGTCGGTGAGCTTGACCGGGTACTTGATCGCGTCGCCCGGACCGGTCACCGAGGTGGACGGCTTGAGGAAGATCACCGGCTCGGCGGGCGGCTCCCCGGCAAGCTCCCGCGCGTGCGACGCGTAGTTCCGGCCCGCGGCCACGACCTTGCTCGGCAGCACCGGCGCCAGCAGCCTGACCTCGGCCAGCGGGTACCGGTTCCCGGTCAGCCTGACCCCGCCGGGGTCCACGCCGAACGGGTGCCCGTACAGCTCCGCGATCGTCAGTCCCGGCCGCGGCGGCCTCCCCGCTCCTCCGCTCTCTAGCTCGCCCTCGACTACGCCGTACGCGACCCCGTCGCCCTTGGCGAATCTCGCGATACGCACGCCACTCCTGTCGTTGTGATCCTGCGGCTGGCTACTGCTGGTAGCCCTCGACCTCGCCGACCGGCCGGGCCATCGCCTCGTCCGGGTTCTCGCCGAACTCCCGGCGGGCCCGCCGCTGCCGCAGCAGGTCCCAGCACTGGTCCAGCGCCTCCTCGGCGGAGCGCAGCCGCTCGCGCTCCTGCTGAGTGGTCAGCTCGCCGGCCGCGAGCTGCCGACGGAGCTGATGCTCGGTGTCGATCAGCTCGTCGATGTGAGCCATGATCTGCTTGTCGTCCATGCCCCTACCGTAAATCCCTGGCCGGCCCACTCCGGCCCTGGGTCTGTTATTTAGCCCGAACGAACGGGGACAAAACGTACATCGCGGACGGCTATCGCGGGGGCGGCGAAGCCGAGAAGCCGCTCCCCCTCGGCCGCGACGGCGTCCCGGTCCGCCGGGCCCAGCGAGATAAACGGCTCGATCTCCAGGACGCCTCGGCTGATCTTCCAGTCGGCCTGCCACAGGCCGTCGACGAGCAGCGTTCCCCCGCATCCGCCGTGCCCGGGCGGCAGCGGGACGGGGCGGCGGTGCGGGATGACGCGGCTGCGTTCGGCGTAGGAGAGCAGCAGGTTGTCGTACTCGGGCAGGAAGCGGGGCGGCGCCGGGACGTCCGGGTCCGGGCGCGGCGCGTCCGGCAGATCCAGCAGTTCCGCGCCGTCCGGGCCGGTGAAGGGGCGGAGCCGGGTATCAAGGCGGTCGGTCACCTCGCGCAGCCTGGTCAGCCCGGACCAGGCCTGGGCGTCGGCCACGCTGGCCGGGCCGTAGGCGGCCAGGTAGCGCAGCACGAGGTACTCGAGCATGGTCGACTGCGACATGGGGGTGGAGCCGGGGT
>DAIOWL010000217.1:2895-9211 GCA_036758545.1 Streptosporangiaceae bacterium
CGCGGGTGGAGCCGGGGTCGCGGGTGGAGCCGGGGTCGCGGGTGGAGCCGGGGTCGCGGGTGGAGCCGGGGTCACGGGTGGAGCCGGGGTCACGGGTGGAGCCGGGGTCACGGGTGGAGCCGGGGTCGCGGGTGGGGTCGGGGCTGCGGGTTGGGCCGGGCGAGGCGGAGGGGGCGCGGCCGGCCAGCCAGGCTTCGGCCAGCATGAACGCGGCGCGGTGGTTCGGCTCGCCCCACAGGCCGCGCGGCGGCACCTGCACCAGCGGCAGCAGGTGGCTGGCCGCGTAGGCGAGCGAGGCGGGATCGTGGTCGGGCCAGCGCGGGGCCAGCCGGGCGCCGAGCTCGACCCGGGTCAGCGGGGTCTGGCCGAGCAGGTCAGCCGCTGCCGCGGCGAGCTCGGCCAGGTCGACGCCGATCAGGTTCTTCCCGAAGTTCCCGGCCAGGTGCCGGGCCAGCAAGGGCTGGTACAGCGGGCGGAAACGGAGGTAGTCCGCGGCGTCGACCAGGTGGACCGTGTTGCGCATCAGGTGAGCGCGGAGCACGGCCCGTTCGGTAATCAGGTCCTTCAGCTCCTCATGACGGAAGCCGGCCAGCCTCGTCCACAGCCCGACGTACGGCGCCAGCGGGGCCTGCGCCTGCAGGCCGGCCAGGCGGCCGACCGCGGCGAGGGCGGTCACCGGGGCCCGGTCGAGCAGGAGCTGGCGGTGCAGCGCGGCGCGGTTCAGCGCCCGCAGGCTCAGCCGGCCGTGGGTCACGCGAGGGCCTTCGCGGTCTGGGGATCGGCCGGATAGAACGATTCGATGGCCAGCTCCTCGACGGTGACGTCCATCGGGGTGCCGATCACGGCGGTGATGCTGAGGAAGGAAAGCTCTGCCTCCGCAGCGCGGTAGCGGAGCGGGACCACCACGTCGGCCGGTCCCGGCGTGCCCGCCTGGCCGCCCGGGTAGGCGCTGAGCTCGTCGTGCAGGGCGGTCAGGCGCTGGTCGCCGGTGGCTTCGGCCTGGCGGTGCAGGCGGGCCAGCAGGTGGGCGCGCCACTCGGGGAGGTTCGCGATCCGCGGCGCCATCCCGTCCGGGTGCAGGCTCAGCCGCAGCACGTTGACCGGCGGCTCGAGCAGCTCCGGGCTGACGTCGCCGGTGAACAGCGCGATGCCGGCGTTCGCGTCGACCAGCTCCCACCAGCGGTTCACCACCGCGGCCGGGTAGGGCTCGTGGCCGTCGAGCACGCGTTTCAGCGCGTCGCGGACGGCCTGGAGCTCGGGCTCGGCCAGGCCGCGTTCGGGGTAGGCGGGCGCGAAGCCGCCGGCCAGCAGCAGCGCGTTGCGGTCGCGCAGCGGCACGTCCAGGTGCTCGGCCAGGTGCAGGATCATCTCGCTCGTCGGCCGGGACCGGCCGGTCTCGACGAAGCTCAGGTGCCGGGACGAGACGTTCGCCGCGATGGCCAGGTCGAGCTGGCTGAGCCGGCGGCGCTGCCGCCACTCGCGGATCAGGTCCCCGGCGTGCATCCTGGTGAGCCTAGCCGGGTTTCGTCCGCGTTGGCATTACCTCGGAGGTAATTGCGACGCTTCCCTCCAGTCGGCAGGATCGAGGCCGTCGGTAGTTATCTACGGAGGGAAATCCGATGCAGGAGATGGTCGAGCGCTACCTCGCCGCGTGGAACGAGACGGATGCTTCGCGGCGGCGCAAGCTCGTCGACGAGCTGTGGGCCGAGGACGGCAGCTACACCGACCCGCTGGCCGACGCGCGCGGGCGGGCGGAGATCGACGGGCTCATCGGCGCGGTCCAGCAGCAGTTCCCCGGCTTCGTCTTCACGCTCGGCGGCCCGGTCGACGCGCACCACGAGCAGGCGCGGTTCACCTGGCACCTCGGGCCCGAGGGCGCGGCCGAGCCGGTCGTGGTCGGCTTCGACGTCGCGGTGCTGAACGGGGGCGGGCAGATCCGCAGCGTCTACGGCTTCCTGGACAAGGTGCCGGCCGCGTAGGGCAGCGCTCGGAAGGGCGGCGCCCGGAAGGGCATGAAACCCGGGATCCAGTGCGTTCGAACGCCGTGGATCCCGGGTTTCATTGCGTTGGGGAGGGGGCGGGGACGGGGCGGCTGGGGACAGCGCGGGGCGGGGCGAGCTAGCTGGGCTCGCGGCCGGAGCGGAGGAGGCAGTAGGTGACGGCCTCCTCGAGGGCGTGCCAGCTGGCGGCGATGATGTTCTCGTCCACGCCGACCGTGCTCCAGCTGTCGCCGGTGCCGTCGTCG
Source organism: Streptosporangiaceae bacterium (assembly GCA_036758545.1). GTDB lineage: Bacteria > Actinomycetota > Actinomycetes > Streptosporangiales > Streptosporangiaceae > Palsa-504. The sequence continues at coordinate 5,141 of DAIOWL010000217.1, forward strand.
GACTCGATGAGCACGCGGGTCACCGCGCCGGTGCCGTGCGTGCCGGCCAGGATCCGGACCTTGTAGTCGGTGAGCTCGAGCGCGGCGAGTTCGGGGTAGATCTGCTCGAGCGCGGCGCGCAGCGCCTTGTCCAGTGCGTTTACCGGGCCGTTGCCCTCGCCCACCGCGACCAGGCGCTCGCCCTTGGCTTGCAGGCGCACCGTCGCCTCGCTGGTCATCCGGCCGTCCGGGTGGCGCTCCACGATGACCCGCCAGGACTCCACCGCGAAGTACTCGTGCCGCTGGCCGAGCTCGTCGCGGAGCAGCAGCTCGAAGCTGGCGTCGGCGGCCTCGAACGTGTAGCCGCGCGCCTCCATGTCCTTGACCCGGTCGGTGACCCGGCCGATGGTGTCCTTGTCGCCGGACAGGTCGTAGCCGAGCTCGCGGCCCTTCAGCTCCACCGACGCGCGGCCCGCCATGTCCGAGACCAGCATCCGCATGTCGTTGCCGACCAGCGCGGGGTCGATGTGCTGGTACAGCATCGGGTCGACCTTGATCGCGCTCGCGTGCAGGCCGGCCTTGTGGGCGAAGGCGCTCAGCCCCACGTAGGGCTGGTGGGTGTCCGGCGCGACGTTGGTGACCTCGCTGATCTGGTGCGCGATCCTGGCCATCTCCACCAGGCCGGCGTCCGGGACGACCTGGCGGCCCTTCTTCAGCTGCAGGCCGGCCACCACGCTGAACAGGTTGGCGTTGCCGGCCCGCTCGCCGTACCCGTTGGCGGTGCCCTGCACGTGCGTGACGCCGGCGTCGACCGCGACCAGGGTGTTGGCCACGCCGCAGGCGGTGTCGTCGTGGCAGTGGATGCCCAGCCGGGCCTGCGTGCGGCCGCGGACGGCGGTGACGACATCGCCGAGTTCGTTCGGCATCATGCCGCCGTTGGTGTCGCACAGCGCGACCAGGTCGGCGCCGGCCCGCATGGCCGTGCTGACCACTTCCAGGGCGTAGTCCGGGTTGGACCGGTAGCCGTCGAAGAAGTGCTCGGCGTCGAGGAAGACCCGCTGCCCGTTCTCGCGCAGGTGGGAGACGGTGTCCGCGATCATCGCGAGGTTCTCCTCCAGCGTGGTCCGCAGGGCAAGAAGGACGTGCCGGTCGTGACTCTTGGCGACAAGGGTCACGACCGGCGCGCCCGATTCGCGCAGCGCGGCGACTTGGGTGTCGTCGGCCGCCTTCACGCCGGGCCGGCGGGTCGCGCCGAACGCGGCGAGCTGCGCGTGCTTGAGGTCCAGTTCGGTGGCGGCGCGGCGGAAGAACTCGGTGTCCTTCGGGATCGCGCCGGGCCAGCCGCCCTCGATGAACCCGACACCGAGCTCGTCCAGCTGCCGCGCGATGACGAGCTTGTCGGCCACGCTGAGGTTCAGGCCCTCCTGCTGGGCGCCGTCGCGCAACGTCGTGTCGTAGACGTGAAAGGTGTCGTCGAGCATCGGATTGTCTCCTGGATTGGTTATGGGCCGCGCAAACAAAAAGACCCCTCGCGAATACGCGAGAGGTCTGCGCGCCGACGTCCGGGACCTTGTCCCGGCGCTAGGGCTGCTGCCCTAGGTGCCGACGCGCCAGCCGATAATGATGCGGCCTGACGTCACGGTGACAGTCTGCCACATCCGTTCGGTAGTTGGCTGGTTTGTCTCACCATCTGGACCGACGTTTTCATGATCATGGGCAGAAACGGTCGCTATGCGGTCGAAACTGCCCATGATCATGGTGCTGGCTGCGGGCTAGCAGATCTTGTGGATCCAGTTGAAGGGGTCGGGCTTGTGGCCGTACTGGATGCTGACCAGTTCCTCGCGCAGGCGCATCGTCACCGGGCCGGGCTCGCCGTCCGCGACCAGCCACTGCGCGTGCTCGCCCTTGACCCGGCCGACCGGGGTGATGACCGCCGCGGTGCCGCAGGCGAACACCTCGGTCAGCTCGCCGGCCGCGCACTCCGCCTGCCACTGGTCGATGGTGATCGGCTCCTCGATCGCCTTGACGCCGAGCTGCGGCGCCAGCTTGAGCAGCGAGTCGCGGGTGATGCCGGGCAGCAGCGTCCCGGTCAGCGGGGGCGTCGCGATCCAGGGCTGGGCGGTGTCGCCGCCGCGGACGAAGAACAGGTTCATCCCGCCCATCTCCTCGACCCAGCGGTGCTCCGCGGCGTCCAGCCAGACCACCTGGTCACAGCCCCGGTCCACGGCCTGCTGCTGGGCCACGAAGGCGGCCGCGTAGTTGCCGCCCGTCTTGACCCCGCCGGTGCCGCCCGGCGCCGCCCGGGTGTACTCCTGCGACAGCCAGACCGTGACCGGCTTGACCCCGCTGGCGAAGTAGGACGCGGCCGGTGAGGCGATGACGCAGAACACATACTCGCTCGACGGGTGGTTGACGCCGAGCCCCCGCTGGGTTGCGATCATGAACGGCCGCAGGTAGAGGCTGTTCCCCTCGCCGCCCGGGACCCACTCGCGGTCCTGGGCGACGAGCAGCTCGAGCGCCCGGACGAAGGTCTCCGGCGGCAGTTCCGGCATGGCCATCCGGCGCGCGGTGCTGTTGAACCTGGCCGCGTTGGCGTCCGGCCGGAACATGGTGATCGAGCCGTTGTCCTGGCGGTAGGCCTTCAGGCCCTCGAAGAACTCCTGCGAGTAGTGGAGCACCGAGGTGGCCGGGTCCAGGGTGAACGGGCCGTACGGCTCCAGGCGGCCGTCGTGCCAGCCGCTGTCCGTGGACCAGCGCAGCGTGATCATGTGGTCGGTGAACAGCTGGCCGAAGCCGGGCGCCTGTAGTTTTTCCTCGCGCTCGGCGTCGGGCACCGGGTGATCGGTCGGGCGGATATCGAAATCAATCATGGTGGGCAACTTCCTTCTCGCCCGCGCGGGCAGACATTGTCACTAGGGTCTCACCTTTCGGTGGGTGCGCTGCCGGGCCCGCCGGGCGGGATCGCCTGCCGGTCCGGCCCGGCAGGCGCGATGGCATGGCCGGGGTCAGCCGGCTACTCGCTCGGCGATGTCGTCGCCGACCTCGACGGTGGTGCGCGCCGCCCAGGCGCCCTGGCGCTCGACCAGATCCTCGGCGACGGCCTGCTCGATCCGGGCGGCTTCGGCGGACAGGCCCAGGTGCTCGCAGAGCATGGCGGCGGACAAGATGGCCGCGGTCGGGTCGGCCTTGCCCTGGCCGGCGATGTCCGGCGCGCTGCCATGGACCGGCTCGAACATGCTGGGCGCGGTCCCCTCCGGGTTGATGTTGCCGCTCGCGGCGAGCCCGATCCCGCCGGCCACCGCGGCCCCCAGGTCGGTGAGGATGTCGCCGAAGAGGTTATCGGTGACGATGACGTCGAAGCGTTCGGGCTGGGAGACGAAGAACATCGACGCGGCGTCCACGTGGCAGTAGTCCACCGACACCTCGGCGAACTCCTTGGCCAGCGCGTCCACGGTCCGCTGCCACAGGTCACCGGCGTAGGTGAGCACGTTCGTCTTGTGCACGAGCGTGAGCTTGTGGCGCGGCCTGGTCAGGGCCTTGGTGAAGGCGTAGCGGGCGACCCGCTCCACCCCGAACGCCGTGTTGACGCTCTCCTGGGTGGCGATCTCGGCTGGCGTGCCCTTGCGCATCACGCCGCCCGCCCCGGTGTACGGGCCCTCGGTGCCCTCGCGGACCACGACCATGTCCACTGATTCGGGGCCCTTGCTGGCCAGGGGTGTCGTGACCCCGGGGTAGAGCCGGACCGGGCGCAGGTTGACGTAGTGGTCGAGCGCGAAGCGCAGTCTCAGGAGAAGGCCGCGCTCGAGCACGCCGCTGGGCACGCCCGGGTCGCCGACCGCGCCGAGCAGGATCGCGTCGTGCCCCCTGATCTCCTCGAGCACCGCGTCGGGAAGCGTCTCCCCGGTGCGGTGCCAGCGCCGCGCGCCGAGGTCGTAGTTCGTCTCGTCGATGCTGACCCCGGGGGTCGCGGCGCCCGTGGCGGCCCTGAGCACCTTGAGCGCCTCGGCGGTCACCTCGGGGCCGATTCCGTCGCCGCCAACGACGGCCAGCCTGATGGTTCGTGAACTCATGCCTGAACCTTACTGGCGGGTC
>DAIOWL010000218.1:0-1621 GCA_036758545.1 Streptosporangiaceae bacterium
TCAGGATCGTAGCTCCATGCACACGCGGGGACATCTGGATATACGGGTTCGTCGAGCGAAACCCGTTGCGGATCGTATTTGTCCGCGGCTTGGCTCCCTCCGTCTTGGTATATAGACGTGCCGATGGCCGTCAGAGTCGAACCTGGCCATGTCAGTGCGCTAGTCAGGCGGAGCCAGCATCCACCGGAGGGCGGGGTAGCGAGTCATGTTCACGGTCATGACATGGAACCTGGAGAACTTCGAACGGCCGGCGGCCGACGCGCCAGAGGCCGCCAGGGAACAGTATTCGGGCAAGCTGAAGCAGATCTCAGAACTGATCACCGGCGCCGGACCGGACCTGGTGGGGGTGCAGGAGGTCCTCGCCAGCCATGCCGACCTGGCCCCCGGCGTGTTCGATGACCTGCTCGAGGCGCTGGGCCCGGGGTGGACCGGGTGCCTGTCCCAGCGGCCCGACGAACGCGGCATCCGCGTCGGGTGGCTGTCGACCGGGCAGCTGACCGACCCCGCGGATATCTTCCGCTACCCGGACGGCGTGCCCGCCACCAAGGTCGATGACCAGGGGCCCCCGATCAGCGAGACCAAGCGGGGCGCGCTGGCGGTCACCTACACCCGCGGCGACGGGCTGACGGTGCATGCCCTGGCCGCCCACCTGAAATCCAAGCTGCTCACCTTCCCCGGCCATGACCCGCACCATCCCCGGTTCGACACCCACGACGAGGGCGAACGCGCCCGCTTCGGCCTGTACGCGCTGGACCAGCGGGCCGCCGAGGCCGCCACGCTGCGGGCATGGGCCACCGACCAGCTGCAAGGCCACGGCCAGCAACGCCACGTGCTTGTCTGCGGTGACCTCAACGACACCCCTCAGGCCGCCACGACCCAGCTGCTGCTCGGACCGCCCGGCTCCCAGCTCGATACCGGAGGGTTTGACCATCCGGACGCGGGTGACGGCAGCCGACTGTGGAACCTTGCACCCAAAATGCCGATCGGGGACCCGGTGACCGGGGAAGGAGCGGCGGACTGGTCCCGGATCAACAACGGCGTCAAGGAGCTGATCGACCAGGTCCTGGTCTCGCACCAGCTGGTCCACGCGCTGGACAGTACCGAGTCGCTGCCCCTGGACGGAATCAAGAGCGCCACCGCAGACCCCGCCTCCCTGGCCGGAATGAAAGCACCCTCGGACCACCGGCCTGTAGTCGCCCGCTTCAATCTCTGAGACCCTCAAGTGCAACTGCCGCACCCGAAGGCAGCCAAGTTACGACCGCCCCTCCTGGAACGGCGGTATACCAGCTTCGACGCGCGGCAAATGACGATGCTCAGTTGGGTCAGGAGCTCTGGTTTTTTGCTGCGTACCAGGCCAGCAGACGGTCGGCGAAGCGGTCGGTTCCGCACCGGACAGGATCGAGTCCGAAGTGGTCCTCAATCTCATGCCACAGGTATTCGCTGAGGCTGGCCCGGGAGTCGTAGCGGGTCAGCCTGGCCAGGAGCGAGCCGATGAGGCAGTCGTACTCGTCGGGCGGGAAATCGATCTGCTCGTCGTAAATACCGATCGGATCCCACCGGCTGAGCAGGTAGCGCAGCTCATCTTGCAGGCCGGCAAACCTGTCCCGCCCAGCGGCTTCGG
>DAIOWL010000218.1:1721-9210 GCA_036758545.1 Streptosporangiaceae bacterium
GGCCGGGCGGCGTTTTCGGGCTGCGGCCCGGCGATCCCGGCATAGACGTGGCATCGCGGCGGGCCCCGTATCCGGAATGGGCGCAGCTCGGCTGGCTGCCTGTGGCGGGCGATGGGTGCGGAAACTACTACGTCCTGAGGGAAGACGGCACCGTGGGGTTTGCCGGCACCATGCAAGATCCCGGGAAATTGACCGCCAGGCCGCGAGCGGCCTGCTGTCGTTCATGATCGGCGTGCTGGCGCACGACCAGGAGCCTGGCCGCGCCTCCAGTTGATCCGGCCGGTTTCTCGCGCCGTAACCTTCATCGCGGCATGTGCGGGCATTCTCAGTGCAGGACTGCGATGCATAAATATGCAGGCCGATGGGCGCATATTGAGCTGGCCGGGCCCGTCGGCCGGGTGAGGTTTCGGCGTCGAGCCGGAGGTCTGTGCGGACGGCGAGGGCCCGCGCTGGCAAGGCGGGAACGATCATTCCCTGGCGCAGAGGCGAGCCATGACCGCACGTCGGCGGCTGCGCCGGTCATGCGGGAGTGCGGACGGCCGGCCGTCGGGTCTCACGACGGCCGGCCGTCCGCGTGTGCCTGACCTGCTAGCGCAATGGCGCTATGCGCGGCAGGGATTGGAGATGATGTTGCGGAAGTTGTTGATGCGGTTGACGGTCGCACCGCCTCCGCCGAACGCCAGGTAGGTGCTGGTGAGCAGCGAGCCGTACTGCGCGTTGCGGCCAAGGTCGTTCCCGCCGGGCAGGTCGTTGCCGAACGCCCACTGGCACCCGTGGCCCTGGCCATTCCTGTGGAGCGCGCTGAAGAACGGGTAGAAGGCGGCCGGCTGACCGTCGTCGGTGGTCGGGATCAGGGTGCAGCCCGCGCCGGTTGTGCGGTTGCAGGTGTTGGTCTCGATTGCCGGCAGGTCGGCCTCCAACGCCGCGCGCGTGTAATTGACGTTGTAGTTCTGTCCGGTCAGCGGGCTGCTGAACAGCCAGGGCTGCGGGTGGACCGCGGTGTTGCCGTCTGGCCAGACCCGCTGGTAGGAAACCCCGTCGAAGCCGGTATTGGTGTCGGTACAGCCATTGACATGAACTAGGAGGGCCTGCGATCCGGGGAAGCAGAAGTTGTCATCGCCGTCCGTGGGTTCGGTGTCTGATCCGCGCCCCTCGACGTTGCCGGCCGGGCACGCGACGGGGTTGCCCGCGGCGTCGACCCCGAACGGGGTGGCCGGGATCTGGTTCGGGCCGGTGCAGAACTCGAAGTGCCCGATCTCGTCGGAGAAGGCGACGTTGTAGGTGTGGGCCGCCCAGATCACCCGGGTCTGCGGTGAGGAGGTGCTGTACATCGGGTGGAAGTTGTAGGGGATCGCCTGGCAGCTCGTGCCGGTCGGGTCGTACTTGATCTGGGCGAAACCGTTCGCGCCGCTGGCCGTCATCGAGCCGGACTGACCGGTGGTGTGGTCATCGAGAACCACCTGCACGCCGTTCGCCGTGTCGTGGGTGGCGACCCCTATCCGGTCGCCGGAGTTCATGAACAGGTCCTTCGCGGGGTCCGGCGTGAATGTCGTCAGCGTCGAGTCGATCGGGTTGGCAGGCGCCTGCGAGCGGCCGTTCCTGGTGACGAACGCGAACTGGAAGGTCTCAATGCCCACCTTGGCCGCGCACGTCGCGTTCTGGGTGGTCCCGTTGACCGGGTCCTCCAGCAGGCTGAAGACGTTCAGCGCCGCGCACCACTTGGTCGGGTCGCACGTGCTGGCTCCTACTGCGACCGCCCAGGTCGGCCACGGCACCCAGCCGGGCGGGTAGAACTGCAGCTCCATGAACGCCGTACCGGGGTGGTTGGGCGAGACGGCGGGGTCGACGATGTTGCGGTCACTGTCCGGCGTGCACGTCGAGACCTGTTCGGGATAGGACTGCGTGTCGCACAACGCCATGCCGAACCACAGCGCGCCGTTCAGCTCGAAATGGTAGGACTTGCCGTGGGCCATCGGATTGTTCGGCGACGGGTCGTGCGGCAGGACCACCTGGTACTGGTTGCGGTTTCCCGAGCCCGGCTTGTTCGAGTAGAACACCGCCGACGGCTCGTCGTGACCGACGTATTCGTCGAACACCTGCTTGGGGTCCGCGACGTCCGGGCACAGGCGGCTGTATTCGCATTTGATCGCGACATGCTTACTAGACGGCGCCGCGCGTGCGGCCGTCGCCGCGGACCTGGCCGATGCCGCGGGCCCGGCCGCGATCGACGCCGCGGCGACCAGAAGTGCTCCTGCCCCGATGAATAGCCGTGCTGGTTTCATCAGCTGCTCCCTCAGGCGAGCCTGAGCGGCTGGGCTCGCCCCAGCACCGGCGCCAGGCTCCGCGTCTGGGACGCTAGCACCGCCGCGATGGCTGGTAAATGCCTTCACCCACATCTCTAAACATTTCGGTTTGATTTCCGACATGATCACCCGCATCCTCATCCAGCCTGATTTCCTATCAAAACGGCAGGAAAAAAGGAATAATCATCGTCGGCAACAATAGGAAAGTGCGAATGAATATGCAACAGTGTGCATAGATATGCGCGCCTATAAAATGCTCATTTCGGCATGTGCGGTCGTGGACCACTGCCGTCACCGATTGTGCGCGCCAATCAACTTGCTTCGCACACTCAAGCGGGAGAACGCCGGGGTTCTCCCGCTCAATTGGGCGGTTCAGGCGCACTGGCAGGCTTGCCGGCCTACTCACAAGAGCAGATCGCCGGACGGGTATGTGTTGTCATCTAGAGTCCGTGCGGGGTGCCTGTCCGCGCTCAGGCGCGGCATGCGGGGCCAGGAAAACAGGGCCGCGACGATGAATGTGCGCTCGCCTACGTGGTGAGAAACCTGGAACTCCAGGTGCACGGGGCCGGTATCGGCCGGGGTGAAGACGTGTGTGCTGTAGTAGCGGTCGCCCGAGGTGCGCTGTGCTGCGCTGGCGCGCCAGGCCGTCACCGCGGCGGCGGGGAAGCCCCATCGTGCGGCGTAGTCGCCGATCAGCTGGGTGGTGGCGTCCAGGCCGGCGGGCGGGAGCTGGACCGTCAGCCGGTCCGGGTCCCCGGCGGGGGCGGAGGCGAGCATGACCGCCATCTCCGCCCGGGCGTGATAGGCGTGCCCGCCGGGCAGCGTGATCGTGACGTCGAACGGCACACGGCCAGGGCTCATCCAGATCCGGCTGCCAGTGCCAGCGCCGAAACCGGCGGACTCACGAGTGGGCGCGCTGGACAGGTCGATCACCGTGGCGGCCGCCTGCAGAGGCCTCCGGACAGCCCGGGCCCCGGGTGTTCGCCTCTTGGACGGCGCGGCGCGCAGGTCCACGTCCCACCGGGTCAGCGCGCCTGCGGCGAGCTGGCCGGCCCGCGCCAGTAGCCGGTAGCCAGTCACGCGCTGCGACAGCGGGATGGCCACCATAGCGCGTGCCCGGCCAGGGTGGTTCCGGATGAAAGCCAGGTAGGCCGGCAGCGTGTCGGTGTCGATGAGCTTCCACCGGTCCGCGAAGATGGCGATGTTCCCGTCGGCCAGCGGCGTCCGAGCGCTGATCGCGATCGGTGGCATCCGCGCCTCGACCCGCAGCGGGTACCGCTGCGGGAACGGCTGGGCGCGGGGAACCGACGGCGACCCGGCGAGCGTGAGCAGGTACGTGAACGCCGGGCCCAGCGGCCGCCGGTGCCCGAGCATGCGGGCGTAGTACCGGTCGATGATGTCGTGCTGCTCGCGGAACAGCAGCGTCCGGTTGCCGTCAGCGACCGCATCGGCGGCGGGGTCGCCGCGGCCCGCGTCGATCTGCCGCCAGGCCTGGACCGTGGCCGCGTCGATGATCCGGGCGCGGTAAAGCTCCTCGATCTGCGCGATGCCGCCGGCCAGGTAGGCCTCGTGCATCACCGCCTGGTCCTCGAAGATCTTTTTCTGCATGGTGAGGAACGTCGTCTCGTAAAAGCCCAGATCACCCGCGGCGCGCCTGGCCAGCCGCCGCGATGTCCGCCCGAGCGCCGCGATCACCGCCCCGCGCACGGCGTCCGGGAGCACGCCCAGGTCCAGGAAGCCGGCGTAAAAGGCCGGCCCGATCATCGCCGCCAGGCCGGCCCACTGCAGGTAGGGGTGCTCGAGGAACAGCCGCCCGTAGTAGCCGTAGACGGCCTCGATCGTCCGCCGGTTCTCCTCCACCCCCCGCCCTGGGCGCCAGCTCCCGCGGTCGATACCCGCACGGTCAAGCGCCCGCCTGAACCAGGCTTCCTGCAGCTCGCGCGCCTCCACACCCACGACGCTACAACCCGGCGCCAGCAAGGCGCGCGGGGAAACTCGCGGCCCGAGTGTGTCACGTGCGTCGCTGCAGTTAGCCGTCCTGGCCCGGGATTCGCGGAAGGGATGGGAGTGGTGTCCTCGCCCTTCCGCGTCCAATCAAGATTGTCAGCAGCCGAGCGCGGCGGCCAGGTTATCCGCGTCGGTTGTCAGCTGACCCGCTTGTGCCATGGTGAGCTTCTTCCCGGTCTGCGCATTGACCAGGCCGAGGAAGTCGGTGATGCCCGCGCATGCGGTGGAGGTGTCCCCGGCCGTGACGGCTGTCTGGATCGCGGTCGCCTTATCGAACAGCGCCGTTCCAGGCCCAACGCCGGTCACATCGCTGACGAGCGTCGCGGCTAGCTCGCCCGCGCTTACCAGCGTCGCGGACTCGTCGATCGTCCCGGACGATTGCTCCACCGTGATGGTGTCTCCCACCGCCGGCTGCGGAATCCCCGCGGCTTCCCGGATGCCAGAGAAGTTGAGCACCCCCTGCCAACTGCTGACGACGTAGACGCCGATTACGTCTCCGGCCTGGACGGGGATGCTGACCGGATAGGAGTGGAGCTGGCTGTCGCACGGATCGGTCTGATTGCCGGTGTCTCCCAGAACTCGATACTGATTGCCGCCCAGGGGGCGCAGCACCTGGAAGTCGTAGACGCCCTGGACCGCCGAGCACGAGCTCGACTGGGTCTGGAAGCTCATGACGAGGCCGCCCGAAGGCATGGCCGCGTCAGCCTGGACATCTTCGAAGCGACCTATGAAGCGGACGTTGGACATCGGCGTCCCGGTCTGCCCGACTGTCGTGCCCGTGCTGGCCAGCGCGGAGGTGGCCGGCACGGCCGCGAGCACCAGCCCCGCGCCAGCCAGCGCGCACGCTGTCACCGCTGCCCTGAATACGTTCATGAGTCCTGATTCCCTTCCCGGAAGATCAGTGGCGCGGCTTTCCGGCACCTAAACGAAGGTGACAGACATGTTGCCGTCGCTTGATCGGTGACGGTGTACGCGGTGGGCTGGCCGGGGAGGACAGGCTGTCCGCCCGTGACGGCGCTACCAGGGTGCCCGGCCGGGCGCGGCTGCCAGCACCCCCAGCCCAGCCCCCCGGCACCACGATCACTGCACCGGCCAGCCCCTGCGGCATGGCGGGATCAGGTCACCCATCGCTGTCTTCCCTCTTGCTGAGCAGATGCTGCGCTTACCGGACAGGTACCGGCGGCGTAGCACCGCGGACAAGTCGGGCAGCGAAGACCGTACCAGTTCAGTGCGCGGACGGGGAAGGGCAATGCGGAGGCTGGGGGAGCGAATGGGAGCGCCTAAGCGGCCCAAGCGGCAGCGGGCCATCTGGCCACTGATCCGCCTGCGGGCCGGCAGGGAGGCTGAGCTAGCGCCCTGCCCGTCGCGCAGCCTCCCGGCCTGCGTGCGGCGTGAGCTGTACCGCTCTGCGTAGTGGCGGTGACCGTCACGGGATCCGGCCGCCCGGCGACGTCGGCCAGGGCCCGGGTAGCCACGGCGAGCAGGTAGCCGCCATTGGCATTACCTGCGATGTCCCAGCCTGGATGGATGAAGGCCGACCAGTGGCCAGCCGCAGCGGGCTGGACAGCTGTCGCGGTGGCAAACGGGCCGGGCAGCAGACACCTCACTGGCAGGATTTCCGGCGGATCATCAGGCTGCGGTGCACCCGCTGCCTGTCGCGACAGGCCCATCACCGAACCAGATCGATGTCAACCGGAGACGGGCCTCCTCGCGCCGGGCGGCATCGTGAGGGGAGGTGATCACAAGCGGGCGTCGGGGGTGCCGGACTGACGGCGCGGCCACGACGGGTAATGCCCGGGAAGCGGCTGATGACTGGCCGCGGCGGTCAGCCGGCGGCGAGGGTGTGCGCCTGGGCGGTAGCGCCGGGCGGGATGTGCACGGCGATCTCGCCGCCGAGCCGGTACCCGGCGGACAGGCCGAGGTGATCGCCGCTCCAGAATCGGCCCGCGTCGTACCAGCCTGGCGGGCGGCCGCCGGGCAGCAGCCCCATGGCCTGGTAGGTGGCGGCCAGCACCTGCGCGCAGTAGGCCGTCTCCAGATCCGCGGGGGCGGCCTGGTGCCGCCGGGCCGGAATCCGGCCGGCCAGCCACCGCGAGGCGAGCCGGGCCGTGGACGGGAACGGGGTGCCGTCCAGCCGCGCGATCGTGCGCAAGACGGCCTGTTCCATCTCGCCGCCCGCCGGGGGATCCAGCTGACGCAGCCACGCGCGCTGGCCGTACCTGGCCGCCCACACCAAGACCGCTTCGCGCAGGTCATGCAGCTGGACCCCGCGATTTCGGGTGCCGGTCCACAGATCAGGCAAGGAGCGGCCAAGCTCGGCGTGCCACATCAGCGGCGGCAGATCCCCGATGGCCACCGCCATGCCCACGTGATTGACCGGGCTGTTCGTCGCTACCTGGATCGCGCGGTCCGCCATCGCGCGCCCGCGGAACAGCCACACATCACCCGTGCGGGCCAGGTCCACGGCCTGGTCCAGGCTGATACTCGCGGCAGGCACGGTCTAACCTAAGCAGATGCACTGGCGTAAGGTGCTGGGACTGGCTGCCTTCGCGGGCGTGGCCGCCACCGGGGCGGTGATTATCCGCGACCAGCGCCGCCGCCGCGCCTATACCCCCGACGAGATCCGCGACCGGCTGCACGCCCGGCTGGCCGGACCGCCTGCCTCCCGCCAGGCCCCGAACGACTCCCCGCCGTAACCCGCCACCGGACGGCCTGCGGACGGCGGCCAGGCAGCCGGGCGGTCCTGCCCGGTGCTGCTGCCCGCGGCCCTGGAGTTTCTTCACTTCAGAACACCCGGTTCTGTGCCGTCGCGCGCAAACCCGGCCAGCGCCTGAAGGCCATACCGAACGGCTGGTGGGCGCGCGTTCTTCCGGACAATGCCTGTCACTCAGCGTCACACAGTCGATCGGCATCGCGTCGAAGCCGACCTTCGATTCAGCGCCGCTTGGACTGGTCTGCGGAAGTCCCATGGGTCGCTGGTCGAGGTTCTTGTCGAGGCAGCATTCGACTGCGGCATGGCACATCATGTTGAAGCTGGCGCGCGATATGCGGCATTATGCCGGTGATCAAAGATCAGATCACTTCCCTCCGGCGGCATAATGCCTGATCATGTAGGTGATCGAGGCGCAGCGCGCCTCGATCCTGGTGCCTCACGATCACCTACATATCAAGCATGAGCG
>DAIOWL010000219.1:0-5345 GCA_036758545.1 Streptosporangiaceae bacterium
CGACCGGATGGTCGGCGACCTCGTTGAACGCGGCGAGGAGCTCCCGGACCGTGGTACCTGTGCCGCTGCCGAGGTTGATCGCGATCGCCGGCCCGGGCAGGGCGTCGAACCGAGTCAGCGCGGCGACATGCGCCGCGGCCAGGTCCCAGACGTGGACGTAGTCCCTGATGCCCGAACCGTCCCTGGTCGGCCAGTCGGTCCCGGTGATCTGGAACGGGACGCCTTCGTCGTGGGCCTGGATCATCTTGCCCAGGGCGTGCGTCGGCCGCCGCAGCTGCAGCCCGGTGCGCATCTTGGGATCGGCGCCGATCGGGTTGAAGTACCGCAGCGACACCACGCGGACTGGCTCGGCGGCGGCGATGTCGGCGAGCATCGCCTCGCACATCGCCTTGGTCCGCGCGTACGGGCTCTGCGGGGCGATGGCCGAGTCCTCGTCGACGCTCAGGTCCTGGCTGGCCCGGTAGATGGCGGCCGAGGAACTGAAGATCAGCCGCGGGCAGCCGTTACGCAGCAGGTGCGCGGTGAAATCCAGGCTGCCGGCGACGTTGGCCCGGTAGTACCGGACCGGGTCGGCGACCGAGTCCGGGACCACGATCAGGGCCGCGCAGTGAATTACCGCCGCGATATCGGGGTGCTCGGCGAATATCCGGTCGATCAGCGCGCCGTCGGCGATATCGCCCTGGTAGAAGGCGTGATCAGCGGCGAATTCACGGCGGCCGGTGACCAGGCTGTCCAGGATCACCGGGCTGATCCCCGCGTCCGAGCAGGCATAGGCGATCGTGCTGCCGATGTATCCGGCCCCTCCGGCGATCATGACCTTCATACCGACGGAGCCTACCGGGACGCCGTCAGGTGGGGTCGAGGCCGAGGATCTCCACCGAGCGCTCGCGCATCTCGACCTTGCGCACCTTGCCGGTCACCGTCATCGGGAACTCGTCGGTGATGTGCACGTACCGCGGGATCTTGTAGTGCGCCAGCTGCCCCGAGCAGAACGCGCGCAGCGCCTCGGCGGTCAGCTCGGGCACCCCCGCGCGCAGCCGCACCCAGGCCATGAGCTCCTCGCCGTACTTGGCGTCGGGTACCCCGATGACCTGGGCGTCCAGGATGTCGGGGTGGGTGTAGAGGAACTCCTCGATCTCCCGCGGGTAGATGTTCTCCCCGCCCCGGATCACCATGTCCTTGATCCGCCCGGTGATGGCCAGGTAGCCGTCGGAGTCCATGACCGCGAGGTCCCCGGTGTGCATCCAGTGCGCCGCGTCGACGGCCTCGGCGGTCTTGTCCGGCTGGTTCCAGTAGCCGATCATCACCGAATAGCCGCGGGTGCACAGCTCGCCGGGGGTACCGCGCGATAGGGTCCGGCCGGTCTCCGGGTCGATGACCTTGACCTCGAGGTGCGGCCCGACCCGGCCCACGGTGGATACCCGGCGGTCGAGCGAGTCATCGGCACGGGTCTGGGTGGATACCGGCGAGGTTTCCGTCATGCCGTAGCAGATCCCCACCTCGGACATGCCCATCCGCTCGATGACCTGCTTCATCACCTCGACCGGGCACGGCGAGCCTGCCATGATTCCGGTGCGCAGGCTGGACAGGTCGTAGTCGGCGAAGTCGGGGACGGACAGCTCGGCGATGAACATGGTGGGCACGCCGTACAGCGAGGTGCAGCGTTCAGCCTGTACGGCCTGCAGGGTCGCGACCGGGTCGAAGGCTGGCGCGGGGATGACCATGCACGCGCCGTGGCTGGTCGCTGACAGGTTGCCCATGACCATGCCGAAGCAGTGGTAGAACGGCACCGGGATGCAGATCCGGTCCGCCTCGGTGTAGTTGCACAGCTCGCCGACGAAGAACGCGTTGTTGAGGATGTTGTGGTGCGACAGCGTCGCGCCCTTCGGGAAGCCGGTGGTGCCCGAGGTGTACTGGATGTTGATCGGGTCGTCGGTGTCGAGCTCGATGGCTGCGAGCGCACCGCGGTCCAGCTGGCGTCCGCGCTCCAGCAGCGCCCGCCATTCCGGGCTGCCGAGCAGCACGACGGCATTCAGTTCCGGGCAGCGCGGGCGCACCTCGGCGATCATCGCTGCGTAATCGGAGGTCTTGAGTCGCTCGGCCGCCACGAGCAGCGTGCTGCCCGACTGGTTGAGCACGAATTCGAGCTCACGGGTGCGGTACGCCGGGTTGATGTTGACCAGGATCGCGCCGATCTTCGCGGTCGCGTACTGGGTGAGCGTCCACTCGGCGCAGTTCGGCGCCCAGATGCCGACCCGGGCTCCCTTGACGATGCCCATCTCCAGCAATCCGAGGGCGAGCGCGTCCACGTCGGCGGCGAGTTCGGCGTAGGTCCACCGCCGGGCCGTACCGTCCGCTGGCGTCCGGTCCACCAGCGCCTCGCGATCGCCGAACGCCCGTACCGTGGCGTCGAAGTTGCCGCCTATCGTGTCGCCCAGCAACGGCGTCGCAGATTCTCCTGACGAGTAACTAAGTGCGACAGACATGCCCCGCCCACCTCCATGGCTGGTTTTACCTGGCATTCCTTACCCCAGTCCAGCATGGCATGCTTTTGCCGGTAAACCGTATCTAGAACTTGACATCACACGATCAACTCGAGGGCGGATAATAGGCTCAATACATGGGCGGCCCGGCCATAAGCGCCGGGACCGTTGGAGGGTGAAACATGCAACTCCGGCTGCTAAATGTGGCAGTGGACGGCGGGGACATGCGTGTGCTCCTGTGGGGGACAGGCAAGCGCGTGGCGGTCGCCGTACACGGAATTACGGCTTCGGGTATGTCGTGGCAGGCGGTCGCGCGCCATATGCCACCCGACTGGACTCTGGCAGCGCCTGACCTGCGCGGTCGCGGTCACAGCCGCGACCTGCCCGGCCCGTTCGGCCTGGATACGCACGCCAGGGACGTGGTGGCGGTGCTGCGCCATTTCGGCGGCCGGCCGGTGCTCGCCGGGCACTCGATGGGCGCCTACGTCGCGCTGCTGGCGCGGGACGCGCACCCGGAACTGGTGCGCCGTCTGGTACTGGTCGACGGAGGGCTGCCGCTGCCGGTGCCGGACGGCACCGACCTGGACGCGGTGCTCGACGCCACCCTGGGCCCGGCGATCGCGCGGCTGGGGCAGAGCTTCCCCAGCACCGAGGCGTACCTGGACTTCTGGCGGGCACATCCGGCGCTCGCCGCGCACTGGACCCCCGACGTCGAGGCGTACGTCCGCTACGACCTGATCGGCGAGCCGGGCCAGCTGCGGCCGCGGGCGGTCGAGGACGCGGTCCGCGCCGACGGCCGCGACATGCTGACGGGAAAGCCGTTCGCCGACGCGCTGGAGCGGCTGACGAGGCCGACGCCGCTGCTGACCGCCCCGGCCGGGATGTTCGGCGCACCGCCGCCGCTGATCCCGCACGACACCGTACAGGCGTGGCAGGAACGCGTCCCGGCCCTGCGACCGCAGGCCGTCCCCGGGATGAACCACTACACGATCCTGTTCGACCGGGAAGGCGCGGCGGCTGTGTCCCAGGCCTTCAGGGCAGCGGCGCTCTGAATGCGGCGGCGCTGACTAGAGTGATTGGGTGACCCAGCTTTCCGAGGCGCGTACCACCGGATCGTTCGGCACCCTGATCGATGTGGTCACCTCCGGCCGGGTGCTCGTCCTCAGCGGTGCCGGGCTGTCCACCGAGTCCGGTATCCCGGACTACCGGGGGCCGACCGGCCTGGCCCGCCGCGCGCAGCCGATGACCTACCAGGTCTTCACCGGCAGCGCCGCGGCGCGGCGCAGGTACTGGGCACGCAGCTACCTCGGCTGGCAGCACATCGCCCGGGCGGCACCGAACGACGGTCACCGTGCCGTGGCCGAGCTCAGCCGCCGCGGGCTGCTGACCGGGATCATCACCCAGAACGTGGACGGCCTGCACCAGGCGGCGGGCGCCTTCGGCGTGACCGAGCTGCACGGCAGCCTGCACCGGGTCATCTGCCTGTCGTGCGGGCAGCGGACGGCGCGCACCGAGCTGGAGCGGCGGCTCGAGGCCGCCAATCGCGGCTGGGACGCGCGGCTGGCCAGCGTCAACCCGGACGGGGACGCGGTCCTGGACGACGAGGCCACCGAGTCGTTCCAGGTCGTCGATTGTTCCGCCTGCGACGGGGTGCTCAAGCCCGACGTAGTCTTCTTCGGCGAGAACGTGCCCAGGCCGCGGGCCGAGGCCTGCTACGCGATGGTCGAGCGATCCAGGGCCCTGGTCGTCCTGGGGTCCTCGCTCACCGTGATGTCCGGGTTCCGGTACGTCAGGCACGCGGCCGGGCTACAGTGCCCGGTGGTGATCGTCAACCAGGGCGAGACCCGCGGCGACGGGTACGCAACCGCCACCCTGGACGCTCCGCTGGGGCGGACCCTGACCGACCTGGTGGCCGCGCTCGGCTCGCCGCGATGACCGGCTTCGACGTCGTGACCGGGGCGTTCAGCTACTCCGGCGCGGCCATCGCGCGGGAACTGCAGGCCGCGGGCCGGCCGGTGCGCACGCTCACCAGCCATCCCGGCCGCGCCCCGAAGAGCCCGGAGACCGCCGTAACGGGTGGTGACATCGAGGTCAGGCCGCTGGACTTCGCCGATCCCGCGGCGCTGGCCGAGTCGATGCGCGGCGCCGGGACGCTGTACAACACCTACTGGGTGCGGTTCGCCCACGGCAGCGTCGACCATCCGGTGGCGGTGGCCCGGTCGCGCGTGCTGTTCCAGGCCGCCGCCGAGGCGGGGGTACGCAGGATCGTGCACGTGTCCATCACCAATCCGAGCGCCGACTCGCCCTACCCCTACTTCCGCGGCAAGGCGGCGGTGGAGCAGGCACTGGGCGATCTCGGCGTCTCACACGCCGTGCTGCGCCCGGCCGTACTGTTCGGCGGTAACGGCGTCCTGATCAACAACATCGCCTGGCTGCTGCGCCACCTGCCGGTGTTCGCCGTCGGCGGCACCGGCGAGTACCGCCTCCGCCCGATTCACGTGAACGACCTGGCCAGGCTGGCGGTACGGGCCGGCGGTTCCGCAGTGACCGAGGTCATCGACGCGGTGGGTCCCGAACGGCCCACCTTCCTCGCCCTCGTGCAGACGATCAGGGCCGCCGTTGGCAGTCGCAGCCGGGTGATCCGGGTGCCCGGGACGCTCATCCCGGCCGCGGCCCGGGTGCTCGGCCTCGCGCTGCGCGACACCCTGCTCACCGCCGAGGAGTACCAGACCATGGCCGACGGCCTGGCCGACACCGGTGGCCCCGCGACCGGCGAGACCGCCTTGAGCCAGTGGATCGCAGACCACCAGGACACCCTGGGCCGCGTCTACGCCAACGAGCTCACCCGTCACTTCCGCTGAG
>DAIOWL010000219.1:5445-9182 GCA_036758545.1 Streptosporangiaceae bacterium
ACCTGGGTGGTGGTGACGGATGCGTGACCGAGCAGTTCCTGGACGACCCGGATGTCGGCGCCGCCGTCGAGCATGTGGGTGGCGAACGAGTGGCGCAGCGTATGCGGTGAGACCTCGGGCAGGCCCGCGCGGGCAGCCGCGGCGTGCAGCACGCCCCAGGCACCCTGCCGGGTGAGGCGGCCGCCGCGGGCGTTGAGGAACACGGCGGGGCTGGCTCCCCGGCCCGGGGCGCGGCGGGAGGCCACTGCCTGGGCGAGACCGGGCCTGGCCCGGACCAGGTACGCCTCGAGAGCCCGCACGGCGTAGCGGCCCACCGGGACGACCCGGTGCTTGCCGCCCTTGCCGATCAGGCGCACCACCGGATCATCGTCCAGTTGCAGTTCGTCGATGTCGAGGCCGGTGGCCTCGGAGATGCGTGCGCCGGTGCCGTAGAGGAACTCGAGCAGGGCCCGGTCCCGCAGCAGGCGGGGCTCCGCGGACATGTCATCGGGGCCGGGACCGGCCGCGTCGAGCAGGCGCTCCACGTCCTCGACCGTGATCGCCTTGGGCAGCCGCCTGGGTGGCGAGGGCGGCGGGACCTCGCGGGCCGGGTCGGTGCCGGCCAGGCCCTGGGCCACGGCAAACGCGTGCAGGCCGCGGACGGCAATGACGGCCCGGGCGGCCGAACTGACCGCCAGAGCCGTGTGCCCGCCGTCCCCCTCACGCAGCGAAGCGAGGTAGTCGGCCACGTCCGCCGGGGTGATCTCGCCCAGCCCGGTCTTGCCCCGGTCGGCCAGGACCGAGGCGTACCGGCGCAGGTCGCGCCGGTATGACTCCACCGTGCTGGCCGCCAGCCCGCGCTCCACGACCAGGTACTGCAGGTAGCCGCGAAGCGCGTCAGCGAGCGGCTGGCCCAGCGGCTGACTCAGCTGAGAACCTCGCTGATCGGGGTGTAGGGCAGCCCGTGCGCCTCGGCGACCGGCTCGCAGGTCAGCTGGCCGGCGTGGGTGTTCAGGCCCAGGGCCAGCGGTTTGTCCGCGCGGAGCGCGTCGCGCCAGCCGCGATTGGCCATCTCGACCGCGTAGGGCAGCGTGACGTTGGTGAGCGCGTAGGTGGAGGTGTGCGGGACGGCACCGGGCATGTTCGCGACGCAGTAGAACAGCGTGTTATGCACCGGGTAGGTGGGGTCGGCGTGGGTGGTGGGCCGGGAGTCCTCGAAGCAGCCGCCCTGGTCGATCGATATGTCGACCAGCACCGCTCCGGTCTTCATCCGCGAGACAAGCTCGTTGCTGATCAGCTTGGGGGCCTTTGCGCCCGGCACGAGCACGGCGCCGATGACCAGGTCGGCGTCGATGACCGCGCGCTCGATCTCGTAGGCGTTGGACGCCACGGTCTGGAGGTGGCCCTGGTAGATCGCGTCGGCCTGGCGGAGCCGGGCGATGTTCCGGTCGACCAGCAGCACCTCGGCCTGCATGCCGAGCGCGATCGCGGCCGCGTTCATACCGGACACGCCCGCGCCGAGCACGACCACCTTGGCCGCGTACACGCCGGACACCCCGCCCATCAGGACCCCGCGCCCGCCGCCGTCGCGCTGCAGGTGGTGCGCGCCGACCTGCGGCGCCATCCGGCCCGCGACCTCGGACATGGGGGCGAGCAGCGGCAGCGACCCGTCGGGCAGCTGGACGGTCTCGTAGGCGATCGAGGTGATGCCCGAGCTGAGCAGCGCGTCGGTGCAGGCCTTGGACGCGGCCAGGTGCAGGTAGGTGAACAGGACCTGGCCGGACCGCATGCGGTGGTACTCCTCCGCGATCGGCTCCTTGACCTTGAGGATCATGTCCCCTTCGCCCCACACGTCATCCGCCGTCGGCAGGATCTTCGCGCCGGCCGTGACGAAGTCCTCGTCCGGAATGGACGACCCGTTCCCAGCCCCGGCCTCGATGAGCACCTGGTGGCCGCCGCGGACCAGTTCGTGCACGCCGGCCGGGGTGATGGCCACCCGGTACTCGTGGTTCTTGATTTCCCGGGGAATTCCAACCTTCATGGCGGGTCCTTCCAGACTGTGGAGCCTCATTGCTCTTCCGGGGCATCAGCGGGGCGGAGCCGCTCATACCCCTCTGCTCGCGCAGCATACCCCGCCAATATGGCCAGGGCCGCGACCCCGTTGTGCAGCTCACCGGCGAAGACCTTGCGCACCGCCTCGTCCAGCGGCAGCCAGGCCGGCACGAGCTGGGTCTCCTCGCCCTCCGGCACGAAGTCGCGTTCGTTCTCCGGGACGAACTCCAGGTCGCGGGCGAGGAAGACACGCAGGCGCTCGGTGCTGAAGCCGGGCGAGGTGTAGTAGTCGGCGAGTATCCGCCAGTCCCGCGCGCGGTAGCCGGCCTCCTCGAGCAGTTCCCGCCGCGCGGTTGCCCACGGCTGCTCCCCGGCCACGTCACGCAGGCCGGCCGGGATCTCCCACAGCAGCCGCCCCACCGGATGGCGGTACTGCCGGATCAGGAGCACCTGCTGTACGTCATCGAGGGCGAGCACCGCCACGGCGCCAGGGTGGATCACCACGTCCCGTTCGGCCAGGTCGCCGTCGGGCATCCGCACCTTGTCGGTCCGCACGGTGACCAGCCGGCCGCGGACCAGCTCCGCCGTTGATACGACGGGCCAGTGCGCTGGCTCGTCGGTGATGTTCATGCGCTGGCGGCGGCGCGCGCGCCCGCGCTGGCCGCCTTGGACCGGGCCAGGGCGGCCGAGATCAGCCCGCTGAACAGCGGGTGCGGCCGGGTGGGGCGGGACAGGAACTCGGGGTGCGCCTGGGTGCCGACGAAGAACGGGTGCCCGGCGAGCTCGGCGAATTCCACCAGGTGCCGGTCCGGCGAGAGCCCGGAGAAGACCAGGCCGGCCTGCTCGAGCACGCTCCGGTACGCATTGTTGACCTCGTACCTGTGCCGGTGCCGCTCCTCCACCAGCGTGCTCCCGTACATTTCCTCGACCCGGGTGCCGGGCTGCAGCGCGGCCGGGTACAGGCCCAGCCGCATGGTGCCGCCCATGTCCCGCTCCCCCGCCACCACGTCTTCCTGGTCGGCCATGGTCGCGATCACCGGGTGCGGGGTGTCCGGGTTGAACTCCGCGCTGTCCGCGTCGGCCAGCCCGGCCAGGTCGCGGGCCACCTCGATGACCATGCACTGCAGGCCCAGGCACAGTCCGAGGATCGGGATGCCGTGCTCGCGCGCGTACCTGATCGCGCCGATCTTGCCCTCGATGCCGCGGACCCCGAACCCGCCCGGGATCAGCACCCCGTCGACGCCTTCGAGTTCGGCGGCGGCGCCGTCGGGATCCTCGCAGGCGTCGCTGATCACCCAGCGGATGTTCACCTGGGCGTCGTTGGCGAAGCCGCCCGCCTTCAGCGCCTCGGCCGGTGACAGGTAGGCGTCGGGCAGGTCGACGTACTTGCCGACCAGGGCGATGGTGATGCTGTGGGCCGGCCGGTGCACGCGGCGCAGCAGGTCGTCCCACTCGTTCCAGTCCACGTCGCGGAACGGCAGGCCGAGCCTGCGGACCACGTAGGCGTCCAGGCCCTCAGCGTGCAGCACCTTGGGGATGTCGTAGATCGACGGCGCGTCCGGCGCGGAGACCACGGCCTCCTCGTCCACGTCGCACATCAGGCTTATCTTGCGCTTGAGGTTCGCGTTGATCTGGCGGTCCGAGCGGGCCACGATCGCGTCCGGCTGGATGCCGATGCTGCGCAGCGCGGCCACCGAGTGCTGGGT
>DAIOWL010000220.1:0-9162 GCA_036758545.1 Streptosporangiaceae bacterium
TCAGGCTCACCTCGTTCGGCACGATCTCGTAGCCGATAATCCGCCAGGTTTTCTCTCCGGTCTCCCGGGCCGCCGAGATGAAGTCGCGGTTGCGGATGGCCATGGTCTGCGCCCGGACCACCCGGGCTCCCCAGGGCCAGGACAGGAGGCTGAGCACCAGGATCGTCGCGGTCTGGCCCTTGCTCTGCCAGTAGCCGAGCAGCACAATGAGCAGCGGCAGGGCGGGGATGACCAGGAACACGTTGGTAAGCAGTGACAACACCTCGTCCCACACGCCGCCGAGGAAGGCGGAGGTGACCCCGACGAGGACCGAGAGCACGGTGGCCACCAAGCCGACGAAGAACGCGAGCTCGAGGGTAAGCCGGATCCCGGTCAGGAGCTGGGACAGAACGTCCTGGCCGCTCTGCGTGGTGCCGAGCAGGTGCGCGCCGTACGGCGCGTGCAGCGACAGCGCGGGCGACGCGTTCTGGAACGAGGGGTCGTACGGCGCGACGAGCGGGCCGATGACGCCGGCCAGCACGAACAGGCCGAGCAGGACGGCGCCCACCTTGGCCTTGGTCGGCATCCGGCGCCAGCGGCCGGGCCTGGCTTCCTCCTGGGGCAGCGCGGCGGGCTCGGCGCTGATCGGCAGGACGGCGGTCATGACGCCGCCTCCATCGTCCGGGCGCGGGGATCGGCGACCACGATGATCATGTCGACGACCAGGTTGGCCAGCAGCACGGCGAACGTGATCACCAGGAAGATCGCCTGCATCAGCGGGTAGTCGTTCGAGGTGACCGCGTTGAGCAGCAGCAGCCCAATGCCTGGGTAGCCGAAGACGATCTCCATGACGATGGCGCCCGAGACCACGAAGCCGACCGCCAGGCCGAACCCCTGCAGCTGGGGCAGCAGCGCGTTGCGGGCCGCGTAGGTGTAGATGACCCGGCGGCTGGGCAGCCCCTTGGCCTGGGCCGCGATCACGTAGTCCTCGCCGATCGTGGTGATCATGACGTTGCGCATCTGCAGCATCCAGCCCGCGATCGAGGTGAGCACGATGGTGAGCGCCGGCAGCACCGAGTGGTAGAGGGCACTGCTGATGAAGTCCCAGTGCCATCCCGGGATCAGCCCGTCCGCGTAGCCTTGGCCGCTCGGGAAGACCTGCGTCTTGATGGCGAGCAGCTCGACCAGGATCAGCGCGAAGAAGAAGTACGGGATCGCCTGCAGGAACATCAGGCCGGGCAGCACGCGGTCGAGCGTGCCGCCGTGCCGCCAGCCGGCCACGATGCCCAGCGCGGTCCCGATCAGGAAGGCGATGACGGTGGCCACGCCGACCAGGGTGATGGTCCACGGGAGGGTCTGGGCCAGCAGCGAGGAGACCGACGCCGGGTACTGCGACACGTCGGTGCCGAAGTTGAAGTGGAAGATGTCGTCGAGGTACGACACGTACTGATGCCAGATCGAGCCCGGATGCCCCACCCCCAGCAGTGCCTCGAGCGCCTTGTACGCCGAAGGCCCCAGGTTGGGGAACTTCGCCATCACGCTCTGCACGGCGTTGCCGGGTATCGCCCGCGGGATGAAGAAGTTGATGGTCAGCGCCACCCAGGCGGCTACGGCGTAGAACACCAGGCGGCGGAGGATGAACGGCATGGCGGCTCCTATGCCTTCGCTGCTTGCCGGGCCGGGCGGCGACCTGGCTGGGGGCTCGGTCGGGGGGAATGGGACGGTGCCGCGGCGGTGAGCTCCGACCGCGGAACCTTCAGTGTCGGCACCGGCTCGCGGACGACGGTGCCCGGCGGGCAGCCGCAGCTGGACCGCAGCACCAGCTCGGTGGGCAGTAGCTCGGTGGCGGGCCGCAGCCCCGGGTTGGCGATGCGCTCGAGCAGCCGGGCGCAGGACCGCTCGCCCAGCATGCGCATCGGCTGGTGCACGGTGGTCAGCGGAGGGTCGCACAGGCTGCCGGGGAAGATGTCGTCGAAGCCGACCACGGCCACGTCTTCCGGCACCCGGACGCCGGCCCGGGACAGCGCCTTGACCACGCCGATGGCCATCTGGTCGTTGGCGGAGACGACCGCGTCCGGCAGCTCGCGCCGGGGCCTGGCCAGCAGCGCCTCGCCGGCCTCCTCGCCGCTCTGGACGCTGTAGAACCCCTGGTAGAAGCCGGTGAGCTCGCTTTGCGGGTTGGCGTGCAGCACGTAGTCGAGGCCGAGCCGCCGCTCGCGGGAGTCCGGCGAGTCCGCGGGCCCGTGCACCCAGTAGAGCCGCCGCCTGCCGTGCGCGCGGATGAGGTGGGTGACCACGGCGGCCGAGCCGGACAGGTTGTCCGCCGCCACCACGTCGACGGCCTGCTCGTGCGGGGTGCCCGCGAAGATCACCACGGGCAGGCGGGTGGCCAGCCGCTCGATGAACGGGGAGGGCACGATCCCCTCGCCGATCAAGATGCCGTCGACCTTGCCGGTGAACGACTCGATCCTGGCGTAGCTGGGGTCGTGCGCGCCTTGCAGGAAGGTGATGAGCAGCGACCAGTCGTGGTTCCTGATCCGGGACTCCACCCCGCGCAGCACCTCGTCGTAGAACAGCAGGTTCATGTTCTCGATGTCGTACTGCTGCTCGTGCCGCTCCACGCAGACCAGGCCGATCACGTCCTTGCGGCGGCGGGACAGGCTCTGCGCGGCGCCGTCGGGCACGTAGCCGAGCTCCTCGATGGCCTGCTGGACCCGGATCCTGGTGGCCTCGCGCACCCGGTCCTGGCCGTGCACCACCCGTGACACTGTGGCGGTAGAGACGCCGGCCAGGCGAGCTACGTCGAAGAGAGTTACCACGTTGTCCCGATCACAGGCATTGCTGGGGTCCTTAAATACCAGGTCCGTCGGCTGACACCCGGGCTTCGCATAAACGACATGTAAACGTTTACACCGGAAATCTAAGCGCTTACACTAACCCTCAGCACAGGGCCGGTCAAGGTCCGTGTCCACGTCGTAACAAAGGAGAGGTTGATGACGGAACTGGCGGCGGGCGACGACGGCGCACTCGGCTTCCCGGACGGGTTCATCTGGGGAGCGTCAACGGCCGCCTACCAGATCGAGGGAGCGGCGACCGCCGACGGCCGGGGTCCCTCGGTGTGGGATACCTTCAGCCACACGCCAGGAAAGGTGCGCGGCGGCGACACCGGCGACATCGCCTGCGACTCCTATCACCGTTACCCCGAGGACGTGGCCCTGCTCGCCTCCCTCGGGCTGAGCTCCTACCGCTTCTCCATCTCCTGGCCGCGGGTCCAGCCCGGCGGCCGGGGCGCCGTCAACCAGCGCGGCCTGGACTATTACCGCGCGCTGCTCGACGAGCTCGCCGGGCACGGCATCGCGGCCACGGCCACCCTCTACCACTGGGACCTCCCGCAAGAACTGCAGGACAAGGGGGGCTGGGCGAGTCGTGATACGGCCGAACGGTTCGGTGAATACGCCGCCCTGATGGCCGATGCGCTCGGCGACCGGGTCGCCCGGTGGATCACCCTGAACGAGCCGCAGGTGGTCTCGACCAACGGCTATCGCAACGGCGACCACGCACCCGGATTGCGCGACGCCACCGCGGCCTCGGCCACCACCCACCACCTGCTGCTCGGCCACGGCCTGGCCGTCCGGGCGCTGCGCCAGGCGGGTGCCGCGGAGGTCGGGATCACGCTGGACATGCATCCGGTCCGGGTGGTCGGCGACGCCGCGCCGGACGAGCTCGAACGGGGCAGGCTGATCACGGACGCGGCGGCGAACGGCATCTACCTCGGGCCGGTGCTGCACGGCCGGTACCCGGAGCACGCCCCGGCCGCCCTGCTCCCGCCGGCCGCGCTGATCGCGGACGGCGACCTGGACCTCATCAAGGCGCCGCTCGATTTTCTCGGCGTGAACTACTACTCGCCGATCTTCCTGCGCGCCGGGAACCCCGGCGACCTCAGGCGGAACGAGAACCCGGCCCGCTGCCAGCTGCCGGGGGTGGTCGAGTACCTGCCGCCAGACCTCGAGCGGACGCCGATGGGCTGGCTCGTCGACCCGAGCGGGCTGCACCAGATCCTGGTGGAGGTGTCCAGGCAGGCTCCCGGCCTGCCGCTCTACGTCACCGAGAACGGCTGCGCGGCCGAGGACTACGTGAACCCGGACGGCGAGGTGAACGACATCGAGCGGGTCAGGTACCTGCACATGCACCTGGAGGCGGCCGCGCGGGCCATCAAGGACGGCGCGAACCTGGCCGGGTACTTCGTCTGGTCCCTGCTGGACAACTTCGAGTGGGGCTGGGGTTACCAGAAGCGGTTCGGGATCGTGTTCGTGGATTTCGGGACGCAGCGCAGGATCCCCAAGGCCAGCGCCGCGTTCTACGCCAACGTGGTTCAGGCCAACGCGATCCCGCTGCTGCCCGCTAACTGGCCTCGCTGAGTATTCAGCCCGGCTTTGAGGGGGGTCACCTCGAGCCTGGCGATGCGCTCCGGGTCGGCGATCTGCTCGATCGCGGCGATCGTGCCGCCGATGAACGTGAAGGCGAACACGACCCGGGTCTCGCCGCGGTACGTCCACACCGCGCCCGGAGCGCCGTCGATGAGCGCGGGCCGCAGCGCCTTGGCCCGCCCGGAGAAGATGCCCGCCACCGCGCGCGGGCCGATCGCCTCGGCGTCCGCGCCCATCTGCGCGGCGGCACTGTCGGCCCGCAGCACGATGTCCGGGTCGAGCATCGTGAGCAGCGCGTCGAAGTCGCCTTCCCGCGAGGCGGCCAGGAAGGCCGCGACCACCTCCCGCCGCCGCGAGATCTCGCCCGGCGGGTCGCCGGGCCCTGCCTCCTGGACGCGACGGCGGGCCCGGCTGGCCAGCTGGCGGGTGGCGACGGGGGAGCGCTCCACGATCGGGGCGATCTCCTCGAACGGCACGGCGAACATGTCATGCAGCACGAACGCGAGCCGTTCGGCCGGGGTCAGCGTGTCCAGCACCACCAGCAGCGCCAGCCCCACCGAATCGGCCAGCACCGCCTCGTGCTCCGGGTCGGTCCCGTTCGGCGGCGCGACCGGCTGGCCGGTGGCCGGCGGGTCCATCGGCTCCTCGCGTCGCAGCGTCCGCGAGCGCAGCATGTTCAGCGATACCCGCGCCACGATCGTGGTGAGCCAGCCACCCAGGTTCTCCACCCCGCCGACGCCCGTACGGCTGAGCCGCAGCCAGGCTTCCTGCACCGCGTCGTCCGCCTCGGCGGACGAGCCGAGCATGCGGTACGCCACCGCGCGCAGGTGCGGGCGGTTCTCCTCGAACCGTTCGGCCAGCCAGTCGTGTTCGCTCATCGGTCACGTTCCTCCGTCGCCGTGTGTCATATCGATGACCCACGGAACCGGGTCGATGTGACGGCAACCATCTGGAGTACCCATGAGTGAAGGCATCAAGACCGTTATCTACCCCGCCAGCGACCTCGCCAGGGCCAAGGCCGCGTTCAGCGCGGTCCTGGGCGCCGCGCCGGACATGGACGAGCCCTACTATGTCCAGTTCAACGTCAACGGCCAGGCCATCGGGCTCGACCCGCACGGCCACAAGAGCGGCGCCGTCGTCTACTACCACGTCACCGACATCAAGGGCACGCTGCAGGCGCTGCTCGAGGGCGGCGCGCAGCTGGACCAGGACGTCAAGGACGTGGGCGGCGGCCGGCTGATCGCCTCGGTCAAGGACGTGGACGGCAACCTCATCGGCCTCCTGCACGACACCTGACGCCCGAGCAGACGCGGTGCGGACGCGCCCCGGCGGCGGCGGCCGCCGGGGCCGCCGGGGCTAGGTGTCGCTAACGTCGGCGTATGCCCCCCGACACCGGCCGGCTGACCTTCCGCGAGATGGCATCAGGCGACCTCGGCGACATGGCCGCCCTGCTCGGCGATCCCGAGGTCATGACCTACTACCCGCGGCCGAAGACCCGGCAGGAGGCGGCCCAGTGGATCGACTGGAACCGCCGCCTGTACCGCACGCGCGGGTACGGCCTGTGGCTGCTGGCCACCGCCGCCGGCGACTTCGCCGGGGACTGCGGCCTCACCCCGCAGGTCGTGGACGGCGTGACCGAACTCGAGGTCGGCTACCACGTCGTGCCCGCCCTGCAGGGCCGCGGTTACGCGACCGAGGCCGCGGCGGCCTGCCGCGACTACGCGCGCACCGCCCTCGGCGCCAGCAGGCTGATCGCGATCATCCATCCGGACAACCGGCCGTCGCAGCGCGTGGCGGAGAAGATCGGCCTGCGCCCGGAGAAGCGTTCCCTGGTCCACGGCGGCCGGGAGGCGGTCATCTACGCCGGCTCGTTGTAGATAATGACCGGTATGCGCTCCGAAGCAGCGATCGACGAGTTCCGGCTGGCCTACGAGCGGACCGGATCGGGTCCGGCGGTGCTGCTGCTGCACGGCTGGCCCGGGGACCGGACCGACTATCGCGCGGTCGTCCCGCTCGTGGCGCGGTCCGCCGACGTGATCGTCCCCGACCTGCGGGGGTTCGGCGAGTCCGACAAGCACCCGGCCGAGCCGGCCCGGCAGTACAACGCCGCGGCCCAGGCCCGGAGCATCGCCGGGCTGATCGGCGAGCTGGGGCTCGGGCAGGTGGTCCTGGCCGGCTACGACATCGGCAGCAGGATCGCCCAGGCTGTCGCGCGGGACCGTCCCGACCTGGTCCGTGCCCTGGTCATCGCGCCGCCGCTGCCCGGGATCGGGGACCGGATCCTCGCCCCGCAGGCCCAGCGGGAGTTCTGGTACCAGCCTTTCCACAACCTCGGGCTGTCGGCCGAGCTGATCGACGGGCGGCCGGACGCCGTCCGCGCGTACCTGAGACACTTCTGGTCGCACTGGTCCGGCCCGGCCTACGAGCCGGACGACGAGCATCTCGATCACCTGGTGTCGGTCTACGGGCCGCCGGGCGCGTTCACCGCCTCGATCGCCTGGTACCGGGCGGGCGCCGGGTCGGTCGCGGCCTCACTGGCCGAGAAGGCCCCCGCTCCAGGGGACCGGGTCACGGTGCCCACCACCGTGCTGTGGCCGGAATACGACCCGCTGTTCCCCCGCGAATGGTCCGACCGGATCGGCGAGTTCTTTGCCGATGCCCGTCTGACCTGGCTTGACGGTGCCGGCCACTTCTCGCCGGCGGAGGCGCCCGGCGAGTTCGCCGCGGCCGTGGTCGCGGCGGCCGGGGCCTGAGCCGGGGTGGCATACTCGGGCCCATGAGATTCCGCGCGACGGTGGAACTGGGCGGCAAGACCGCGACCGGGATCGAGGTCCCGGAGGACGTGGTCGCGGCGCTGGGCTCGGGTAACCGTCCGCCGGTCGCGGTGACGATCGGCGGCCACACCTACCGGACCACGGTCGCCCGGATGGGCGGGCGGTTCCTCATCCCGCTGAGCGCGGAGAACCGGACCGGGGCCGGCGTGGCCGCCGGCGATCAGGTTGACGTCGACATCGCCCTGGACAGCGGCCCGCGCGAGGTCGCCGTGCCCGCTGACCTGGCGGCGGCGCTCGCCCAGGACGAGGGCGTCCGGGCCACCTTCGACGGGCTGTCCTACACGCACCGCAAGGAATGGGTGCGCTGGATCGAAGAGGCCAAGAAGGCGGAGACCCGGGCCACCCGCCTGACCAAGACCGTCGAGTCGCTGCGCGAGGGCAAGCGCACGCGTTAGCCCGCCGGGCTTGCCGGGGCCGCTGGGTTTGCGGGGGGCGCTGGGCTTGCCGGGGTCAGGACCGCGCTCTTGGCGTCCGACCAGCTGCGGACGACCGTGGTGGCGGAGATGAAGCGGACCCCGCAGCCGGGCGCCCAGCGCTGCGCGGCTTCCTGCAGGCACCCGTCGACCAGCCGGGACACCGGCTCCGCCTGCTCGTACGGGACGTGCACGAGCAGCTCGTCGTGCAGGCACAGCACGATCCGGGCGCCGAGCGGCGCGCACCGGGCCCGGACGATGACCGCCCACACCTTGAACAGCTCCGCCGCCGCGCCCTGGATCATCGCGTTGCGCGCGTACCGGCCGTAGGCCGCGGCCCGGCTCACGCTCCGCGGCTCCGAGGCCGTCAGCTGGATCAGGCGGCCGCCATAGGTGCGCAGGTCACGGCCTGCCCGGCCGGCCCGGTCGGCAGAATCGAGGTAGGCCATCGCCACCGGGTAGGCCGCGTTGAGGCGGCGCAGCGCCTGGGCGCCGTGCCCGGTGGTCTGCCCGTACATCGCGCCGAGGACCGCGACCTTGGCCACCGCCCGCTCCACGCCGAGCTGCGCCGCCACCGGCGCGTAGAGGTCGTCGGAGCGGGCCGCCGTCACCAGGGCCCGGTCCCCGGATACCGCGGCCAGCACCCGCGGCTCGATCTGGCCCAGGTCGGCCCGGACGAACACGTGCCCGTCGGCGGCGATGACGGCCGGGCGCAGCGCGGCCGGCATGTTGTGCAGGCCCGCCGACGCCGTCATCCGGCCGGCCGCGCCGTCCGAGCCGGTCCACGCGCCGCGCAGCCTGCCGTCCGCGCCGAGGTACGCGTCCAGCCAGGCGTAGCCGTAGGTGGTGGCGATCCGCTCCGCCTTGCGCCAGTCGAGCAGCGCTCCGATCAGCGGATGGGCATCCCGCATCTCCCGCAGTCGCGAGGCCCTGGTGTCCGGCACGTCGACACCCATCCGGGCCAGCAGCGACTTCACCTGAGCCGGGCTGCGCAGGTCGGCGGTGACGCCCGCGGGCGCGTGCCGCATGACCTCCGCGTCACGGGCGGCCCGCTGCGCCGCGGCGTCGGCCTCGCTGCGCGGCCTGGGACCGATGAGGGAGGTCAGGACCTGCTCCGCGACCGCCCGGTCCATCGGCAGCCCGTCCGCGCACAGCTCCACGCAGAGCAGTTCGGCGGTGGACTCGGCGCGGGCCGTCGGCAGGGCCATCGGCCGGTCATCCAGCGCGGCCAGCGCCGCCTGCTGCCTCCCGGCGAGGTCCAGGGCCAGGGCGGCCCAGCGCGCCATCCGTTCCGGGCTGTCCGACCAGCCGCCGCTGACCCACTCCGGGCGCAGGTGCCCGTCCGGCGCCACCGGGTCGCCGGTGTCGCCCACGTCCATACCGAACAGGTCGAGCGGCCCGTCGGCCGGCATCGTGTCGGTGGCCAGGCCGCGCAGCCGGGCCCAGGCCCAGCCCGGGTCGGCCCGCCAGCCGCCGAACAGCAGCCGGTGCGCCGCGGCGATGTCCCAG
>DAIOWL010000221.1:0-3774 GCA_036758545.1 Streptosporangiaceae bacterium
CGGGCTGGGGTTCTGGGTTCAGCAGCGCCTACCCGGCCATGTCCTGGACCCCGGCGCCGGCGGGCCGCCGGCTGCGGCTGCTGTCGGCCTGCTGCCCCGGCTGCTCGAGTTGAACGATGCCCAGGAGAGCCTGGGTGCCGGACCTGGCGACACATGGGGACGAGCCATAATCCTGAGGTGACCGACCTTACTCCGAGGCTGGTGAACCGCATCCACCGCGATTTTCCCGCAGGCTCGGCTGAAGAGGCTGCCCGCCGCCTCACTGATCTGCCGGCTGACGTCTTCGGCCTTCAGGACCACGAGCGTGTCATGGCCGCGATCGTCCTGGCTTCCGCTGGCCAGTGGCAGCGCTTCGTATATTTCATCCGGCTGGTGGCACAGGATTGGCGTGATGTCCTGGTAGACGGCGGTCTCGCTGACGAAGACTGGCGTGACCGGCTATCTGCAGAACTGCCTGACCCCTGAGCGGGCTACGGGGCAGGCGGCTCCACTGCTTTGCCGTAGCTCAATCGCGCACTCGGGGAGACCAGGACGCCAACTAGACCCGTTGTACTTGGCCGACTGGGTCATTGGTGGTGTGCACCTGGTAATTGGCGCGGATGTAATTCGGGTGGACGGCCGGGTTCTGCCACCTGGGATAGAGCACCGGGTAAGTCCATGCTCCGGGCCGGCCAGGTCGGCAACGAGGAGGCGGCATGCCGCCGGAGCCTCGCCGACGAGGAATGCCGTCCCGGCGGCTCACGTTGACGTGCTGGTGAAGAAGATTGGCTTCTTGTCGTTCGGGCACTGGTCGTCGTCACCCGGCTCGCATACGCGGTCGGCATCGGAGGCGTTGCTGCAGTCGGTCGACCTGGCTGTGGCCGCCGAGGAGCTCGGCGCCGACGGCGCGTACTTCCGGGTGCACCACTTCGCGCGGCAGCTGGGATCCCCGTTCCCGCTGCTGGCGGCGGTAGGCGCGCGCACCAGCCGGATCGAGATCGGCACGGCCGTCATCGACATGCGCTACGAGAACCCGCTCTACATGGCCGAGGACGCCGGCGCGGCCGACCTCATCGCCGGCGGCCGGCTCCAGCTGGGAATCAGCCGCGGCTCGCCGGAGCAGGTGATCGACGGCTGGCGGTACTTCGGCTACCAGCCGCAGGAGGGCCAGACGGACGCCGACATGGCCCGCGGGCACGCCCAGGTGCTGCTTGAGGTGCTGCGCGGCGAGGGCTTCGCACAGCCCAATCCCCGCCCGATGTTCCCGAACCCGCCCGGCCTGCTGCGCCTTGAGCCACACTCACCAGGGCTGCGGGAGCGCATCTGGTGGGGTGCTGCGTCCCAGCAGACCGCTACGTGGGCGGCCGGGCTGGGCCTGAACCTGCAGAGCTCGACGCTGATCAACAACGAGTCGGACAAACCCTTTCACCTGCAGCAGGCTGAGCAGATCCAGGCCTTCCGCGACGCATGGCAGACCGCTGGCCACCAGCGGGAGCCGCGGGTTTCGGTCAGCCGGAGCATTTTCGCCCTCACCGACGACCAGGATCGGGCGTACTTCGGCCGCCAAAACCAGGACACCGACCAGATCGGGTTCATCGACGCGCAGACCCAGGCGATCTTCGGCCGCACCTACGCTGCCGAGCCCGATGTGCTGATCCAGCAGCTCAAGGAGGACGAGGCGATCGCCGCCGCCGACACGCTGCTGCTCACCGTGCCCAACCAGCTCGGCGTCGACTACAACGCCCACGTCATCGACAGCATCCTCACCCACGTGGCGCCCGCGCTCGGCTGGCGGTAAGCCGACCGGCGATCAGCAGCATCAACCCCGGCTGCGGCAAAGCCTCGCGCCGTTCCCGCGGCTCGGCCATGTCTGCGGCCATGTGCGGATGTTCCGAGAGGCGTTACACCGCGCGTGCCCGCGTACCGATCAGGGTCCTGGCGGGATATAGATCCAGGATGCGAACACTACTTCCCGCCCGTCCGGGTCCTGGTAGGTGACACCGCCGTTGGCCTGCCAGTAGTCGATCTGGGGAACCGGGCGGGCACCCGCGGCGGCGAGCCTGGCCTCCATCTGCTCCCGGGCCGCAGCATCAGGCAGGTAGAACACCAGCTGGTCCAGCCCGCCGCCCGGGTACGATGCCTGCCCGGCACGGACGATCTCCAGGTGAACCTGGCCGCCCGGCAGCCCGAGGATGGTCCCGTCCAGGCCGTAGCTGTCGTGGAAGGTCTCCAGGACCGGCAGCCCGATGGTGTCCCGGTAGAAGATGACCGTCTGTTCGTACCGCGCGCTCCACCGCACGACCCGCAGCGCGCCTGCGGGGAGGTGCGCCGGCCAGCGCGCCTGCTGGGGCTCTGTGGCCATGGCGGCATTCTTTCACCCCGCCCTGGGCTGCTCCAGTCTGCGGGCTGCGGCAGGTGCCTCGGCCAGCAGTCCCCGAGCCGCACCACGCAGTGCCGCCGACCAGACGAGCTGGCTGAAATACCTACTCGCGGCAGATGACTGCGCCCTTCGACGCCTCAAATAGCTTTGCGCTAACGCAATTCTTTCGCTGAGCACCTTCGCCTTCGCCTATGAACTGGGCCAGGCGCCGACTGCCAGCTCTCAATCTCCACTGTCGTCCAGGAACTTCCGGAGTTCTGCTGCAAGGCGCTGGTATTCGTCGGGATTTCGTCGCTTCATTCCGGCCAGGTCAGAAATTATTTGTTCGGCCCGCCTCGCGGCCTGGCGTGCTTTAACTGCCTCGATATCGTCCCTCAGCCTGGCGAACTCCCGGACAGGCCCGGAATCGGGAGCTCCAGCGGGTCGTTCCCTGATCAGCTCGTCGACAACGTCGATGATACG
Organism: Streptosporangiaceae bacterium; assembly: GCA_036758545.1. Classification (GTDB taxonomy): domain Bacteria; phylum Actinomycetota; class Actinomycetes; order Streptosporangiales; family Streptosporangiaceae; genus Palsa-504. Next base: position 2,822 of record DAIOWL010000221.1, read on the forward strand.
GCCAAGCTGCTGCCCATAACTGTGCACTGCGACAATATCTCGCTCTGTCTCGGGAGAGCGAGAATTTTCCTCAGTCACGCTGATGCTGTTCGCGAAGAGCCAGCCGGGAAGGATCGGCTGACTCAGCTCCTGCGGAGCAAGGGAGGGAAAAGCACCTGGCCAGGCGCCCGCGGCGCGCCACGGCCAAGACCACCATGCCAGCCAGTCCGCAGGGCCGGATGTTGCCGTCATGAGATCATAATAGGGGCGCAACTCCTGATCGGCCGGGGCCAGCAGGCCGTCCGGTTTGAGTCATCACGGTTCATCAACGATGTCATGAACAGCAAGGGCGATCGCTGCTCATCATGCAGTCGTGGCCAGAGGGGCTGCACCCACCTGTATCAGCCATCGCCTACATCACCTGGCCGGGTTGTTGGCGCAGGCCGTGCCGGACGGGACACTGCCGCCAGGCAGACCGTCCGCATCCGCCATGACAGGCCCGGCGCTTGGCGGAGCCGATCAGGCGTGATACTGCCCCGCCGACGCCACTGTGCCGTCGCCTGCCTGGGATCAACGCCAGATCAGCGGCATGACAACCCATGACGGCGGCAGCCGAAGCGAGCGCGATCCATGCCTGCGCTCCGTCCGCGGCAGATAAGTGCGTTTCGTGGCGCCTTCGCCAAGCTGATTATGGATTATCGGCACGCGACAGGAGGGGCAGGCAAGCGTGATATGACGGATGAGCGGGGTTCACTATTGCCTTCGGCGTATTTTTCCTTGGGTGGCCGCAAGCTCTTCGCCCTGTTCCTTCTTGAGACGTGTGAAGGATTGCTCCAAGTACTTATACAGTCTGTCGCCGGGGTGCCGGACCACCGACAAATGCTCGGTGAAGTCTTGGCTATGCCATCGTTTGATGAGGACGTCATACCCAGCTTTATGAGCGCAGAAAGTCGGCAGACATTCCGGCATCTCAT
>DAIOWL010000221.1:3784-4655 GCA_036758545.1 Streptosporangiaceae bacterium
TCTCGAAGCAGGTGACCCGGAACCTGGGTAAGGGTCGCAGGAAACGCGAGAAGGTGAATTGCCCGTTCGCCTCTACCACCCCATTCTCACAGGCGCGATCTCGCCCTCCGCCGACCGAGCGCGCACTCCATGCGGTAGTTACTAGCGGACGACCGCTCCCAGAGCGCCAATGCATGAGCATTCAGATCGGCTGACCACCCGTTGAGGCTATGAAGGGGAGGCCAACGGCGTGCAGTCTGCGTGGATAACCGCACGCCCTCACCTTGGCATTGTCGCCGCAACAGGGCAGTCCCGCGCAGTAACCATCTGCGCCTAGACGAGCCAAAGGCACCGCGGCGTCGACGGGGACGGGAGGGACGGGGATATGACTACCCGGGCTTGCGGCGATCGACTTCGGCCGCCGCGGTCGTTGGGCCGGGCTGGTGCGGGACTGCGGCTGCAGGGCTTACTTGATGCCCACGACCATCGAGTCGGGCCCGGGAAGCGGTTCGGCGTAGGTGTCGCGGAAGCCGATGTCGGTCATCCAGGAGCGGCAGTCGGCGGCGGTGTAGTCGAAGCCTGCGGGGGTCTCGATCAGCATGTTCAGGCTCATGAGCAGGCCGAAGATGTTGGTGGTACGGTCGTCGTCGATGATGGCGTCGTGATCAAGTCCGAGCGGCAGCGGAAGCTCAGCTACTGCGAGTTGTTTACCGACGACCTGGCATTTGTCATCAGCCCGCTGCACCCCTGGGCGCGGGCCGGGCGGGTGGATCGCCGAGGTGAAAGCCACCGAGGCGAACGATCCCAGCTGGGTGATGTTCACGGCTGGGTACTGGCCGTTCCCGAGCACCACCAGGGGGGCCAGCTGGGTCGCGGTGACGGACGGCACCAC
>DAIOWL010000221.1:4665-9149 GCA_036758545.1 Streptosporangiaceae bacterium
GGCCCGACCAGGCGATCCGCGCCTGGAGGCTCTCCGCGAACGCCCCGCCGTCGGGCAGCGCCTGGTGGGCCTTGCGGAGCAGGGTGAGCTTTTGCTGCAGGCTCCAGTCGTGCAGGATGTGGCCCATGACGAGCACGTCGGCGGGGGGCAGCGGGTCGGTGAAGAAGTCGCCGGGGTAGAAGCGCAGGCGGCTGGTGAGGCCGTGGGAGGCGACGTAGTCCTCGAAGGCGGGCCCGGCGGCGGGCAGGTCGAATCCGCCGCCGGTCAGGTGCGGGTGGCGCAGCGCGACCTGGGCGGGCACGCAGCCTTCGGCGGCGCCGATGTCGATGACAGCGTGGTAGCGGTCCCAGGGGAACTTCTCCGCGATCGCGGCCGCAGCGCCCATGCTGAGCCCGGTCATGGCGTGCAGGAACTGCCGGAGCCGGGCCTGGTCCCGGTACAGGGTGGCGAAGAAGTCTCCGCCGGTCTTCGCCTCGTTCTGCGGGCGGCCGGTGCGCAATCCTTCGGTGAGCGAGCCCCAGAAGGGGTAGAGCCGGGCGTTGGCCATCTCCAGCATCCCGCCGAGGTAGGTGGGCTTGGCCCGGTCGAGGTACAGGTCGGTTGCCGGGGTGTTGGCGTACTGGTCGCCGGCGCGTGTGAGCATGCCGAGCGAGACCAGCGCGTCGAGCCAGTCGGTGGTGCCGCGCGGCTGCAGCCCCAGCTTGGCTGTCAGCATCTCGCCGGTGAGGGGTCCGCGGGCGAGTGTGGTGAACAAGTCGAGTTCGACCGCGCTCAGCAGCGCCTTGGATCCCCAGAAGGCCAGGCCCAGCTGCATGATCGCATCGGGTCCCGGTTGCTTGCTCGTCATGGCGTTCCCCTTTTGTACTGTTCTTGGCCTACTGTTCTTGCCCGTCACTCACCACGGGACCGAAGCGCGAGGCAGCGGCGCCGCACTCCGGGCGGGCGCGGATCAGGCCGGTCACGGCCGGAGCCGGGTCATTGCGCTATCGCCCTCGTCTGCCGAATGAGAATCCTTCCGCCATGCTGTATCAGCGGTAGCGGGTCGTGGATCCCAGATTCCTGGGTGATTTCGGTACCGCCGGGACGTGCCCTGATGGAAGTCATGGCCGCCGCGTACGAACGCGCCCGGCGCGAAGTCATCAGGGCGGTCCACCGCGGCCTCGACGGGGTACGACTTCCCGCGCGCCGTCACGCGCATTGTGCGGAGAGCCATCCCGTTCGAGGGAACATGCCTTCTGACCTTCGACCCCACGACGATGTTGCCGACCGGGGAGGTCGTCGAGTACGGGCCTCCCCACCGCGGCGATGGCCCGGCTCAGCGAGATCGAGCTGCGAGAGCGGGATTTCAACAAGTTCAACGTTCTCGCTCGTAGCCGGCAGCGGGCGGCTAGCCTCAGCGACGCGGTGTAGTCCTTGAGCCAGCGGCTGTCGCCGCAGGGGCCGGCGAAGTGGAAGTTCTGCTAGTCATAGAGCGAGCGGATGGACACCAGCACAGTCCGCACGGCCTCGGCGCCCTGCACGAAGCCGTCCATCACCGAGCCCTCCAGGATGACGTCGTGGGCCAATGTGTCCAGCCACGCCGGATAGTAGCCGGTGAGCCGCGGGTCGGGATCGCCGCTTCCCATGTATGTCATGCCGTGCCTCTCTCGGAATCCGGTAGCGGGCCGGATGCTATGTCTTGACCCCCTCAGGGCCGCGCCTGACGCGGGCGCGTCGCGCCGGTGACATCCCCTGGCTGGTTACCCCTGCCGTCTACCCTGGCCGGACCTGGCCGGATCCCTGGGGCCCCGATGCCCAGGCACCTCTGACGACGGCCCCGGCCTAATTCATAGACCTCCCGGTGTGACGACTAGGGAGTTTCTCTAGGGACCCGGGAGGCCCTGGCCTGCAGGATTGCGTCATGCCCCAAGCTTGGGGGCCCGATAAAGGAGGAGAACATGTCAGCAACTGAAATCCTCGCGATCTTGGCGCTAGTGGCCTGGTCGGTCTACCGCCAGACCAGGACCTCGCAGGTGACGGCCAAGTCCCGGTTCAAGATGGCGATCATCTACACCATCGTGGGCCTGTGCGTCGGCGGGTTCGACCACCCCAGAGGGCTGATCGGTTACGGCATGATCGCCATCGGGCTCGCGCTCAGCCTGGCCGTTGGCCTGGCGCGTGGCCGGCTGACCCGGGTCTGGGCTGACGCGGAAGGACGCGTCTTCTCCCAGGGCACGGCCGTCACCGTCGCGTTGTTCCTCGGGCTGGTCGCGGTCAAGTTCGGCTTGGGCGTCCTGGCCTGGTTTGCGCACATCAACGACGGCGCCGGGTTCGGCGAGGTCCTGATCATGATCGCCATCATGATCGCCGTCCAGGCCCAGATCGTCGACCGGCGTGCCGAGACCCTCACCCGGGAGGCCGCCAGCCGCCAGGTCACCGCAAGCCAGGCCAGCCGGACCAGCCGGACCAGCCGGACCAGCCAGGCCAGCCACCGCGATCACGTGACCACCTCGGTCTGAGTAATCCGAGACACCTCCGCGGAGCAAAGGAACAACACGATGGGAATCAAGGCGGCACAGCGGGATCGGCTCGAGCGCGCGGTGAGCGGGGCGGTGCTGTTACCTGGCGAGGGCGGGTACGCCGATGCGACGCGGACGTGGGATCTGGCGGCCGGCAGTTGCCCTCCCGTCGCGCTGGTCGCGGCATCCGCCGCAGACATCGCGGCCGGCGCTCGGTGGGCGAAAGAGAACGACCTCGATATCGCGATGCTCAATACCGGTCACGGGGCGTTGGATCACAACGCGGGAGCGCTCGTCATCAATGCGTCGCGGGTGAACCAGGCGGCCGTCGACTCCTCGACGCGGAGTGCGATTGTCGGCCCGGGCACGTGCTGGGCTGATGTTTCCGCGGCGACAGCGCCGCTCGGCCTGACGGGTCTGGCCGGCGCATCGCCCGGTGTCGGCGTGATCGGCTACACCCTCGGCGGCGGCTTGAGCCCCATCGGGCGGACGTTCGGGTTCGCCTCGGACCGCGTTGTGAGGATGACCGTCCTGGACGCCGAATGCCGGCCGGTCCGGGTCGATGACCAGGATGCGGAGCTGTTCTGGGCACTTCGCGGAGGACGCGGGCTGGGAATCGTCACCGAGCTCGAATTCGGCCTGGTCGAGCTGTCCGCGCTGTTCGGCGGCGGCGTGTACTTCGACGGTGAGGACGCGGAGTCGGTTCTGCGGACGTACGGGCAATGGGTCGAAGGGCTGGACGAGCGCACGAGCACGTCGGTCGCCTTGATCCGCCTTCCCGACATCCCGCAGCTACCGGACGCGCTCCGCGGACGCTTCGTCGCGCATCTGCGCATCGCGCACGTCGACCCGCGCGCTTCCGACCTCGAGTCCGCCGGCCGCCGGATCCTCGCGCCGATGCTCGGCAGCGGCGCGAAGATCGACGACTACACGACGGTCATGGGACCCGGCCAGCTGCCTGACATCCATCGCGATCCCGTCGCGCCGCAGCGCGTCGCATACCGGGGCGGCTTCGTCGACACGCTCGATGCGCCGACGATCTCGGGGATCGCCGGGTGCGTCGGGGACCGGGCCCGAAGCCGGACTGCGCATGGTCGAACTGCGGCACCTCGGCGGCGCATACGCTCGTTCCGGCGCCGCGCCGAGCTGTGTCACCGGACGCGACGCGCATTTCAATCTGTACGTGACCACGCAGCTCACCACCGGGAACGCGGCCGATGCCAGGGCGCTAGCCGACGGCGCGGTCGAGCGGATCACGGGTTCCGCCCGGGGGCAATTCAACTTCTACGGCCCGTCCCCGGAGCCCGGCTCGATCCTGCGGCTGTGGGACTTCGCGGATGCCGACCGCATCCTGATGGTCAGCAAGAACCTCGACCCCGGCAACCGGATCCGGACCGGGCGTCCCCTGCGCTGACTCCCGGCAACAGGCGGCAGCGCCGTTTTGATTCACGATGCTCCCCTGGTGAGGGCGGTCTCGAGGGTGCGGCGGTGGCGGATCATCCAGGCCGCGGAACGGGCGCGCCAGGCCATCGCCCACGGCGCGACCGGGTGTGCGGTCGTCTCCGGGGTGACGGCGGCGTCGTCGGCTTCCCAGGCGGTATCGCAGATGGCGAACTCGATGATCTGGCTCAGGAAGCCGCGCCGCTGGCGGGCGGTCAGGCCGTAGGCGTCGACGATGGCGGCGAGCTGGCGGGCCCGGTCCGCGAGGGGCGGCAGGTGCTCGAGCCGGGCGACGAGGTCGTCATGGAGCTTGGCGTTGAGCCAGGCCAGCTGGGCCAGTTCCACCAGCGGGTCGACCGGTCCGGCGGTCTCCCAGTCGATAAGGGCGACCGGCAGGCCGTCCCGGGCGACGATGTTCCAGGGGGCTACATCACAGTGGCCGAACACCGTGACCGCGTTGCCCAGATCCCGGCCGTGCCAGGGAAACCATTCCGCGTCCGGGGGCGGACGGAACGAACGGGTGGCCCGGTGCAGGTCGCGCAGCAT
>DAIOWL010000222.1:0-9112 GCA_036758545.1 Streptosporangiaceae bacterium
GCCATGCAGTACCCGGTCGAGGTGCCCGGCGTGTCGGTGTCGAACTTCCTGCGCACCGCGGTCACCGCGGTTCGGGGCGAGGCACCGAAGCTGCGCAACTTCGTCAAGGAACTGCGCGCCGCGATGGCCGCGCTGAACATCGACCCGGCCTTCGCCGAGCGGAACCTGAACGAGGGTTTCTCCGGCGGGGAGAAGAAGCGGCACGAGATCCTCCAGCTCGAGCTGCTCGACCCGAAGATGGCGATTCTGGACGAGACCGACTCGGGCCTGGACATCGACGCGCTCAAGGTGGTCTCCGAGGGCATCAACAGGTTCCGCGAGAAGCCGGGCCACGGGGTGCTCCTGATCACCCACTACACCCGGATCCTGCGGTACGTGAAGCCGGACTTCGTGCACGTGTTCGTGGCCGGCCGCATCGTCGAAGAAGGCGGCCCCGAGCTGGCCGAACTGCTGGAGAACGAGGGCTACGAGCGGTTCACCGGGGTCCCCGCATGACTTCGGTGCACCTCGACGTCGAGGCCGTCCGCGCGGACTTCCCCGCGCTGGCCCGGACGGTGCGCAACGACAAGCCGCTGATCTACCTGGACTCCGGCGCGACCTCGCAGAAGCCGGTCCAGGTGCTCGACGCGGTGCGCTCGGCCTACGAGCAGCACAACGCGGCCGCGCACCGGGGTACCCACCTGCTCGGTGAGGAGGCCACCGACCTGTACGAGGGCGCCCGGGCCAAGGTCGCGGCGTTCCTCGCCGCCCGGCCGGACGAGGTGGTGTTCACCAAGAACGCCACCGAGGCGGTCAACCTGGTCGCCTACGCGCTGAGCGCCCCGGGCCAGCTCCAGGTCCGGGCCGGCGACGAGGTCCTGATCACCGAGATGGAGCACCACGCCAACCTGGTGCCCTGGCAGCAGCTGTGCGAGCGGACCGGCGCCACCCTGCGCTGGCTCGACGTCACCCCCGAGGGTCGGCTCGACCTAGATGACCTGGACACCATGATCACCGGGCGGACCAGGATCGTCGCGGTGACCCACCAGTCGAACGTCACAGGCACCATCCCGCCGGTGGCCGAGATCGCCCGCGTGGCCCACGAGAAGGGCGCGCTGGTGCTGGCCGACGGGGCCCAGTCGGTGCCGCACCAGCCGGTGGACGTGACCGCGCTCGGCGCGGACTTCCTGGTCTTCTCCGCGCACAAGATGCTCGGTCCCTACGGGATCGGTGTCCTGTTCGGCCGGGCCGACCTGCTTGAGGCCATGCCGCCCTTCCTGACCGGCGGGTCGATGATCGAGGTGGTGCGGATGGAGGGCAGCACGTTCCTGCCGCCGCCGCAGCGATTCGAGCCCGGCGTCCCCGCCATCGCCGAGGCGGCCGGCCTGGGCGCCGCCGTCGACTACCTGACCGCGCTGGGCATGGACAACGTCGCGGCCCACGAGGAGTCGCTGACCGCCCACGCCCTGGACGCGCTGCGCGAGATCGACGGCGTGCGTATCCTCGGTCCTGACACGACTAAGGACCGCGGCGGCGCCGTGGCGTTCGAGGTCGACGGCGTGCACCCGCATGACGTGGGCCAGGTGCTCGACGAACTCGGCATCGCGGTGCGCACCGGCCACCACTGCGCCTGGCCGCTGCACCGGGCGCTGGGCGTCCAGGCCAGCACCCGGGCCAGCTTCTACGTGTACAACACCCACGACGAGGTAGACGCCCTGGCCGACGGGATCCGCTACGCCCAGCGTTTCTTCGGCACGGGATGACCAGGCCGTCCGGGTGTGTTAGGAGGTGACGTGATGCAGCTCGAGTCGATGTACCAGGACATCATCCTGGATCACTACCGCAACCCTCACCACAAGGGCCTGCGGGATCCCTTCGATGCCGAGGTGCACCACGTCAACCCGGTCTGCGGCGACGAGGTGACGCTGCGGGTCGTCCTCAAGGACGTCAACGGCGAGCCGGTTGTCGAGGACGTCTCGTATGACTCGCTCGGCTGCTCGATCAGCCAGGCGAGCGCCTCGGTAATGAGTGACCTGGTCATCGGCAAGCCGGTGGCCGAGGCCATGACGATCAGCCAGGCCTTCCTCGAGCTCATGCAGTCCAAGGGGGAGGGGGAGCCCGACGAGGGCCTGCTCGAAGACGCGGTGGCGTTCGTCGGCGTGTCGAAGTACCCGGCCCGGATAAAGTGCGCCCTGCTCGGCTGGATGGCCTGGAAGGACGCGACCGCGCAGGCCATGGAGGTGGCGCAATGACAGAGAACGCTACGGAGACGACCGAGACCACCGACACCACCGAGACCACGGAGCTCACCGCCGAGCAGGAAGACGTGCTCGAGGCGATGCGCGACGTGGTGGACCCCGAACTCGGCATCAACGTGGTGGACCTCGGCCTGGTCTACGGCGTGGACGTGGACGCCGAGCGGATCGCCACCATCGACATGACCCTGACCAGTGCCGCGTGCCCGCTGACCGACGTGATCGAGGATCAGGCCCGGGAGGCGCTCGACGGCGTGGTGGCGGACTTCCGCATCAACTGGGTGTGGATGCCGCCGTGGGGCCCGGAGCACATCACCGAGGACGGCCGCGAGCAGCTCCGCGCCCTCGGCTTCAACATCTAGGCCCTCAGGACCTGATGTATAAGGGCTCGGCGTACGCCGAGATCCAGGCGTCGACCTGGTCCTGCTCGTTCTCGCCCGGAACGTGACATCGATCGGGAACCGGAGTGAAGAATCCTGCCGCAGGCGGCGGTCGCTGGGTGGAGGTTCCGCCAGAACGGCTGGTGACCTGGGTCGTCACCTTCGCGGAGCGTCACGGCGGCGCCGTCACGGGTCAGCCGGTGACGACCGGCGAGTCCGGCGTGGCGGTCACCTTCACGGTCACGTTCACGGGCGCGGACGGGGCCACGGCCGAGTGCCACCCGCCGTTCCCGCCGCTGCCTGCACCAGTCCCGGGCGCGGTGCGCGCGGCCGCCGAGGCGCTCGCGGCGCATGCCGCGGCGGACCGAACGGTCGGCGTCCTGCTGGTCCGCCTGGGCGGTTATGCGGCCGGGGTGTTCTCGGGCTCGCCGCCCCGGCTGGTGAGCTCCAAGACGGGGAGCAGGCCGGTGCATGGCCGCAGCGCGGCGGGCGGCTGGTCGCAGCACCGCTTCGCCCGCCGCCGGGAGAACCAGGCCGCGACGGCGCTGCGGGCGGCCGCGGACGCCGCCGCCGAAGTGTTCGGCCAGTACGGCCCGGACCGGCTCGACGCCGTGGTGCTGGGCGGGGACAAGCGGTCGGCCGCCGGGCTAGCCGGTCCACGGGCTCAAAGGGTCGATGCCCGGCTGGAGAAGTACCTGGCCAAGGCGACCGGGCGCTTCCTGACCGTGCCCGACCCGCGGCTGGCCGTGCTGCGCGACATCCCGCGTGCCTTCCTGGCCACCCGCATCCGGCTGACCGAGCCGGAATCCGATAGCCCGGTGACGGGTTGACCCAGTAGAGTGGATGCCATGCTCCTCACTCAGGACTAGGGACACGCCCCAGGGGAGAGGTCTGTCCATTTCAGTCCAAGGAGCATCAAGTCATGATCGTGGCAACCGACATCGAATTGCGGGCTGGCGCGCGCCTGCTGCTTGACGATGCGTCGTTCCAGGTGTCCGCCGGGGACCGGATCGGCCTGGTCGGCCGCAACGGCGCGGGGAAGACCACGCTGGCCAAGGTGCTGGCCGGGGAAGCCCAGCCGGCCGCGGGCTCGGTCCGCAGGTCAGGAACTGTCGGGTACCTGCCGCAGGACCCGCGTACCGGGAACCTGGACATGCTGGCCATCGACCGCGTGCTGTCCGCCCGCGGGCTCGACCAGCTGCGGGCCGAACTGCGGGCGGCCGAGGTGGCCATGGCCGGATCGGACTCCGCCGAGGCGGCGAACGCCATCCGCAAGTACGGCAGGCTGGAAGAACGGCTCGCGGTCCTCGGCGGGTACGCGGCCGAGTCGCAGGCGGCCTCGATCACCGCCAGCCTCGGGCTGCCCGACCGGGTGCTGCACCAGCCGCTGCACACCCTGTCCGGCGGTCAGCGGCGCCGCGTCGAGCTGGCCAGGATCTTGTTCTCCGACTCCCAGATCATGCTCCTCGACGAGCCCACCAACCACCTCGACGCCGACTCGGTGGCCTGGCTGCGCGATCACCTCAAGAGTTACCGTGGCGGTCTGGTGGTGATCAGCCACGACGTGGCGCTGCTCGGCGACGTGGTGAACAAGGTCTTCTATCTCGACGCGCAGCGTGCCTGCCTGGACGCCTACAACCTGGGCTGGCGCGCCTACCTGCAGCAGCGCGAGACCGACGAGCGGCGCCGCAGGCGGGAGCGGGTGAACGCGGGCCGTCAGGCCAGCGCGCTGATGGCACAGGCGGACAAGATGCGGGCCAAGGCGACCAAGGCCAGGGCGGCGCAGAATATGCAGCGCCGGGCCGAGCGGATGCTAGCCGGGGTCGAGGCGGAGCGTTCCGCCGACCGGGTGGCCAGGCTCCGCTTCCCGGTTCCCGCCCCGTGCGGCCGGACCCCGCTGACCGCCGCGGGCCTGTCCAAGTCGTACGGGTCCACCGAGGTGTTCAGCGGCGTCGACGTGGCCGTCGACCGGGGCAGCCGGGTGGTGATCCTCGGGCTGAACGGCGCGGGAAAGACGACGCTGCTGCGGCTGCTGGCCGGACTGGAGACACCGGACACCGGAAAAGTCACGCCAGGACACGGCCTTAGCCTTGGATATTATGCCCAGGAGCATGAGACGCTGGAAACCGATCGAACGGTTCTATCGCACATGCGCTCGGCAGCTCCGGATCTTACCGAATCGGAGCAGCGCAAGGTTCTCGGCTCATTCCTGTTCTCAGGTGATGATGTCGAAAAGCCCGCGGGCGTGCTTTCCGGCGGAGAAAAGACGAGGCTAGCCCTCGCTCTTCTTGTTGTATCGGGTGCAAACGTCCTGTTGCTCGACGAGCCGACGAACAACCTCGATCCGGCCAGCCGGGAAGAGGTTCTCGGGGCGTTGCGGAGCTTTCGCGGCGCGATAGTGCTTGTGACGCATGATGAAGGTGCGGTTGAAGCGCTATCGCCGGAGCGCGTTATCGTCCTGCCCGACGGCGTGGAAGACGCATGGAGCGAGGATTTCGCGGATCTTGTCGCACTTGCATAAGCACTTGCATCAGTTTGGTGCAAGTTTGCCGCATCCGGCCTATCGTCATGATTCAGTCATGGCCGGCGCGAAAATATAGTGATCATTTACCTTCATGTGGGTGGCCAATCCCGCGGTCATGCCTGATCATTACCTGTGGGGGAACGTGTACTCAATGGTGACCGCATCAAAACAGGAGGTACATGTGGCCGAGACCCTCAAGAAAGGCACGCGGGTGACGGGGGTGGATCGCAGCAAGCTGGCGACAACCCTCGGCAAGCGGTATGACTCAGGTGAGAGCATCCGCTCACTGGCAGCCTCGACAGGAAGGTCCTACGGCTTCGTCCACCGGATCCTGAGCGAGACGGGAGTGACGTTGCGCGGGCGTGGTGGCGCGACCCGCAGTGGCAAGAACAAGGTGAAGCACTAAGCACGGCCCAGGAGGCACCGGCCCGGCGACGCCGATGATGACGACAGCCGGGACCCCGCCCGGATAGCCCCCTGGAGTTCGCTGCTAGCTGATACCAAACCCGTTCGGTACGGAACTAATCACCCGCCCCCGGGGGTTTCCCTGATCATGTACGGGCGGGCGAACATGGTCATGATGCGCGGGTTCCGGATGGATCCCTCCATCACCAAGCAGAAGCTCAAGCCGGGCACCATCCGCAGGATCGCCGCTTACGCGCGGCCGTACCGGATGTACCTGATCGTCTTTCTCCTGGCCACCGCCGTCGACGCGGTGATCACCGTCGTCAACCCGCTGCTGCTGCGGGACATCATCGACCACGGCATCCTGAGCCGCGACGAACAGCTGGTGATCCTGCTGGCCTGCGCGGTCGCCGTCGTCGCGATCTTCGACGCGGCCCTCGGATTCGCGATCCGGTGGTTCTCCGCCCGGATCGGCGAGGGTCTCATCTACGACCTGCGTACCCAGGTATTCGACCACGTGCAGCGCCAGCCGATCGCCTTCTTCACCCGCGCCCAGACCGGGTCGCTGGTCAGCCGGCTCGACGGCGACGTGGTCGGCGCCCAGCAGGCCATCACCTCCACGCTGTCGGGTGTGCTCTCCAACCTGCTCAGCCTGGTCGTCATCCTGATCGCGCTGTTCTACCTGTCCTGGCAGGTCACCGTCATCGCCCTGATTATGATCCCGCTCTTCATCCTGCCGGCCCGGCTGGTCGGCCGCCGCATGCAGCGGCTGACCAGGGAGAGCATGCAGCTCAACGCCGAGATGGGCTCGACGATGACCGAGCGGTTCAACGTCGCGGGCGCGATGCTGGTGAAGCTGTTCGGGCGGCCGCGCGAGGAGTCCGGCGCGTTCGCCTCGCGCGCGGTCAAGGTCCGCGACATCGGCGTGGTCACCGCCATGTACGGCCAGGTGTTCTTCGTCGCGCTCACGCTGCTGGCCTCGCTGGTGACCGCCGTCGTCTACGGCCTGGGCGGCACGCTGGTCATCCGCGGCACCTTCCAGATCGGCACGCTGGTGGCCCTGACTACCCTGCTCGCCCGGGTCTACGGCCCGATCACCTCACTGTCTAGCCTGCAAGTCAACGTCATGACGGCCCTGGTCAGCTTCGACCGGGTCTTCGAGGTGCTCGACCTCAAGCCGCTCGTCGCGGAGAAGCCGGGCGCGGTGGCGCTGCCCCGCACCGAGAACGGGCCGGGCGCCCTCGCCCCGGAGATCGAGTTCGACGACGTGTCGTTCCGTTATCCGACGGCGAGTGAGGTGTCGCTCGCCTCGCTGGAGTCGATCGCGCTGCCGGCGCCGGAGCGCAAGGACACCGGGGCCGGGGTGCTGCACGAGGTGAGCTTCCGCGGGCTGCCGGGCAAGCTGACCGCGCTGGTTGGCCCCTCGGGCGCGGGCAAGACCACGATCACGGCGCTGGCCGCGCGGCTCTACGACCCCGACCAGGGGGCCGTGCGAATCGGCGGCTACGACATCAGGGACGTGACCCAGGAGTCGCTGCACGACGTGGTGGGCGTGGTCACCCAGGACGCGCACCTGTTCCACGACACGATCAGGGTCAACCTGACCTATGCGCGGCCCGAGGCCACCGAGCTCGAGCTAATCCAGGCGTGCGAGGCGGCTCAGATCTGGGATCTGATCTCCGGCCTGCCCGACGGGCTGGACACCGTGGTGGGGGACCGGGGCTACCGGCTGTCCGGCGGCGAGAAACAGCGCGTCGCCGTGGCCCGGCTGCTGCTGAAGGCCCCGTCGGTAGTAGTGCTCGACGAGGCCACCGCGCACCTGGACTCCGAATCGGAGGTCGCCGTCCAGCGCGCGCTGAAGACGGCGCTGGCCGGGCGGACCTCGCTGGTGATCGCGCACCGGCTGTCCACCATCAGGGAAGCCGACCAGATCCTGGTCGTCGATTCGGGCCGGATCACCGAGCGCGGCACGCACGAGGAGCTCCTGGCGGCGGGCGGCCTATACGCCGACCTGTACCACACCCAGTTCGCGGGCCAGGCCGCCTAGGGCACAGCCGGGCCTGTAAGAGGGTGTAGCCGAGGCGGCGGATTTCCTCGCCGGCGATCTTCTCTATCTGCGTGATGTCCTCGGAGTTGAGCGACGTCTCGTAGGCGGGGCCGCGCCGGCCGCGGCCACGCGAGCGGGCCGTGCGGGCCTCGTTGCGGATCTCGGCCGACGGCACGGACGTGCCGGCGAAGCGGGACAGGTCGGCCAGCGCGTCCTCCGGCTTGCTCAGCAGGTGCTCGTAGCGGATCGTTTTCAGCTGCCCGGACGGCAGGTTGTGGTGCAGCCGGGCGGCCAGGCGCACGGACCAGCGCCAGCGCAGCGCGCACCGGGCGGCCGGGGACAGCCGGGGCCACAGGTCGCGATCCTCGGCGGTTTCGATGCCGAAGAAGGGGTTGGGGAATTCGGTGTCCACGTTCACGAAGCTCGGCCGGTACCAGGACATCACCACCGGGTCGGCGAGCATGCTGGCCACCACGTCCCGGCCGTCCCTGATGACCTGGACGATCCGGGCGTCGGGGAACGCGTAGGTGAGCGCCTCCGCGCAGTAGATGAGATCCGGGCTCGCGTCCCCGAACGTCTCCAGGCCCCGCAGGTCCACGCACGGCCCGACCGCGTCGGCGGCCAGGCCCGCAGCGGCCCGGCATTCGCGCGTGCATTCCAGGCAGCTGCTGGCGGTGACCTGCCAGCCCTGGGCGAAGGCATCCCTGATCACCGTGGCGGCGGCCTGCGTCCGGCCCTGGTACATGGACGGCCGCCGGGCGAAGGCGTACACGGTGCGCAGCACGCTCGGCTGCCCGATCGTGACGTGAAAGCCCGGGGCCGCCTTCAGGGCGCGGCCGATCAGCTCCGCGCCTGAATGCGGTGCGCCGACCACGAAGACGGGCTGGTGCACGCTGCGGGAGTTAACGATGAGGATGTGACGAGCGGAGGGCATCATCGCCTTGCGGTCCGGGGGTCCTGCCAATACCGTACTAGCCGCCGGCACCCCGTAGGCTGGCGTCATGCGGGTACTACCCGGTGTAGTGGGTGCGGGGCGCCGCCGTCGGCTGACCGCGGCGGGCACGGCCGGGGTCGCCGCCATCGCCGCCGCGGTCGCGCTGGCGGGCTGCTCGCAGTTTGACGCGGCGCTCGGGCAGCGGCAGGCCGTCGTCACGTTCCGGCCGGATACGCCGGTGTCGCAGCGGCTCGCCGTCCGTTCGGCCTGTGCCAAGGTCCCGGAGGTAAAGGCCCCGCCGGTGCCATCGGACCTCAATTCCCCCTACGCGCTCCAGCAGCTGACCTTCCGGATCGACCACGCCACCAACGCGGACGTGGCCCGGCTGGAGAAGTGCCTGGCCAGGTTCCCCTCGGTGCTCGGCGTCACGCTGCAGGACTCATCCGACATGGGTGGCTGACGGCCGCCGTTACATCGGTAACTCGCGCCTGCCATGACCAGCGCAGCCTTCGTCTGACCAGGTCAGAGCCAATTCCCTACATTGCCTACTTCATGTATAGTGAGCCCGGATTGTTTCCGATAAAACCG
>DAIOWL010000223.1:0-9100 GCA_036758545.1 Streptosporangiaceae bacterium
CTGATCGACTTGACCCGGGGCAGCCGGAAGTCGAACGCCACATCCGGCGCGCAGAACGGGGCGAGGAAGCCGCCGCTGGCCGCGTCCACGTGGATGTCGACGTCGAGCCCGGTGTCGGCCTGCAGCTTGTCGAGGGCCGCGGCCATCTCTTCTACCGGCTCGTACGAGCCCGTATAGGTGACGCCGAGCGTCGGCACGACCATGATCGTGTTCTCGTCCACCCGCTCCAGCATCGACTCGGGGTCCATGCCGTAGCGACCAGGTGACATCGGCACCTCGCGCATCTCGATGTCCCAGTAGCGGGCGAACTTGTGCCAGACCACCTGCACCGGGCCGCACACCATGTTCGGGTTATCGACGGGCTTGCCCGCGGCCCGCCGCTTGGCCCGCCACCGCCACTTGGCCGCCATGCCCGCCAGCATGCAGGCCTCCGACGAGCCGATGGCCGAGGTGCCGACGGTGTTGGCCGCCTCCGGCGCGTTCCACAGGTCGGCCATCATGTGGACGCAGCGCCGCTCGATCTCGGCGGTCTGCGGGTACTCGTCCCGGTCGATCATGTTCTTGTTGATCGACAGCGCCATCAGGTGCAGAACCTCGGGTTCCTCCCAGGTCTGGCAGAACGTGGCCAGGTTCTGCCGCGCGTTGCCGTCGAGCATCAGCTCGTCCGACACCAGTTGGAACGCGTCCCTGGGCAGCGTCCCGTCCTGCGGGAACCGGTACTTGTGCACCGGCTTGGTCAGGTCCCGGTCAGCAAACACGCAATCGTCGAACTGCTGACGGATAGTGTCACGCTCGTGCAATGGCATGGTTGGCATCTCCCCAGGTCAAAGCCAGGCTTCGATCCTCGGCGACGGGCCCGTAACCGTCATCACCCGCGGCGGATGATTGCGGAGTGGGGCACGATGCGCTGTTATCACACTCAGGAGGCACCTGATGACGGCGGTGGCCAGCGAGGGCGTTCCGGGAACACGCCATCAGCTGCGGCAGCGGCTGCGGTCAACCGTGCTGGGACCACACGGCGGGGGCACCGCCCGGCGGCGGGCGTCGGACGCGTTCCGGCTCGGGTTCGCGATCATCGTGGTGGCGGTGTCCATCCCGGTCATGCGGGCCAATTCGGCGGTCGAACTGAGCATCGTGCGCGCCGTGCACCCGCCGCCCGCGGCCATCAGCTGGCTGGTCACCTCGGCCTTCTGGCTGGGCTCGGCCGGGGTCATCGTGCTGCTCGCCATCGTCGGGCTGCTGGTCCCGCGGCTGACCGCGGTCCGCTGGGCGGCGGTGGCCGGCGGGCTGACCTGGGGAGTGTGCGCGCTATTCGGCGTCGTCCTCGGATCGGCGGCCGGGCGGCCGCCCGTCGACGCGCTGGCCGGGGTTGACGCTGGTTATCCGGTCACCCAGCTCGCGGTCGCGGTCGCCGTGGCGGCGATCGCCCTTCCCTACCTGAGCCGCCCGGTGCACCGGCTGGTGTCGTTGCTGCTCACCCTCGCGGTGCTGGCCGGGGTCTGCGGCGGGCAGGCGCTCCCGGTCAACGCCGTCTCGAGCGTCGCGCTGGGGTGGGGAGTCGCCGCGGCCCTGCATCTGGCCGTGGGGTCGCCGCTGGGCCTGCCGTCCGCCGCAGAGATCACCGAGTGGATCACGGACCTGAACGTGGCGGTGCGGGATCTAACCCGGTCGGCCCGCCAGGTCTGGGGGGTAGAGCAGTTCACCGGCCGCGACCCGGCAGGCAACGCGATCGAGCTGGCGGTCTACGGGCGCGACGCGTCCGACGCCCGGATACTGGCGAAGCTGTGGCGGTTCTGCCTGTACCGGGACTCGGGGCCCACCCTCATCCTCGACCGCCTGCAGCAGGTCGAACACGAGGCCTACCTGACCCTGATGGCCGGGCGCGCCGGGGTCCTGGTACCCGACGTGCTGGCCGCCGGCCGATTCGGGCCGAGCCGGGATGCGGCCCTGGTCACCCAGGTGCCAGACAGCGTGGCCCTGGCCGAGGCGACCGGCGACGACCTGGCCGACAGCACGCTGGATGAGATGCTCCGGGCGGTGCTGCGGCTCCGTGACGTCGGCATCGCGCACGGGGCCCTAGGCGGCGACACCATCCTCGTGTCCGGCCGTGGCCCCTGCATCCGTGACTTCCGCCGCGCATCCGCCGGTGCCCCGGCCGCCCGGCTGGACGACGACATGGCCGCCGTGCTGGGCGCCATGGCGGTACGAGCCGGCGCCGAGCGCACCGCCGCCGCGGCGGTCCGGGTGCTCGACGCCGACACCGCCCGCAGCGCCCTGGTGCACCTGCAGCGCTCAGCGCTCGACCCGATCACCGTGGCTGCGCTCAAGCACCAGAACGACCTGCTCGCCCAGGTGCGAGCCGCCGTGGCGGCCGGGACCGGCATCGAGGTGCCGAAGCTCGCCGAGGCCAAACGGGTCAGCTGGGCCAACCTGCTGTTCGCTGTCGGCTCGCTGATCGGCATCTGGCTGATCATCGGCGTCCTGTCTGACGCAGGCGACTCCCTGGCCGCGATCAAGGGCGCCAGCTGGGGATGGGTGGCGCTAACGTTCATCTTCGCGCAGCTCCCGATGGTGGCCGAGGCGTGGGCCTTGCTCGGCGCCGTCGTCGGCGACCTCCCCTTCGGGCGGTGCGTCGCGCTGGAGACGTCGAATTCCTTCACCGCGCTGGTTGGCGGCGATGTCGCGGTGTTCGCCCTGCGGGTCAGGTTCTTCCAGCGCCAGGGACACGACGCCGAGGCGGCGGTAAGCGCCGGCGCCATCGCGACCACAGCGAGCTGGACCGCCAAGAGCCTGCTGTTCATCATCGCCATCCCGTTCGCCGCCGGATCCTTCCACGCCCCATCGAGTTCCGGCGGCGACCAGGCCGCGGTCTGGATCATCCTCGCGGTCATCCTCGCGGTGGGGATCGCCGCCACGCTGATCGCCCTGGTGCCCAGGCTCCGCCGCCTGGTCAGCCGCAAGATCCGCCCGCATCTGGTGAACATCTGGGCCAACATCAAGACGATCGCCACCGAGCCACGCAAGATCGTTTATGTGCTGGGCGGCTCGACCCTGTCCCAGCTCCTGGTCGTCCTGGCCCTCGGCACCTCGCTGCACGCGGTCGGAGAGCACGCCAGCATCGCGACCCTGATCACGGTCAACACGCTGGCCGCCATCGTCGGCGGCGCCGTGCCGGTGCCCGGCGGGCTCGGCGTCGTGGAAGCCGGCCTGATCGCCGGCCTCACCAGCGTCGGCATTCCCCAGGATCAGGCCGTCGCGGCCGTGCTCATCCAGCGGTTCTGCACGGCCTACCTGCCCCCGGTCTGGGGCTTCCTGACCCTGACCTGGATGCGCCGGCGCGAGTACGTCTGATCATTACCGCGGGGATGCCCAGGTGGCCGGCACGTCGGCGCCGCCCTCCTCGCTGACCCGCGCGCCGAAGCGGCCGCCAGCGAGTTGAGCCGCAGCAGCACCAGGTTGTCGGCCTGGGACAGGACGTTCTCCGGGATCTTCTGCGGGGCGCTGCGTGGACACGAGCAGGTAGAGCCCGAACTTGCGGCCCTCGGCGGCGATGCGGATGGCGTGGTCGGTAGCGAGGGCGATGAGAAGGTCCGGCGGCTCGGCCGGGCAGACGTTGTGGGCCTCGTCGATCACGATCAGGACCGGGCGGCGCTCGGCGCGGCGGCGCCACAGATCACCCAGCACCACCGCAGCGACCAGGGACTGCTCCTCGCGAATGGGCAGCGAGCCGAGGTCAACGACGACGCAGCGGACACTCTCGTCGTGCACGGCGTCGAGAACCGAGCCCACGGCTGAATCCGAGCAAATAACCGCGGCCTGCGCACTCATCCATCGCGGGTGATTGCTTCGCCAGGCGCCGGATTCTACAAAGGCAACGTGGTGACATACGCGAGCGAGAGGGGCGGCGATGGGCGCCGAACGTGAGCGGGTCGACGGATTCGGCCGGCTGGAGGACGGGCTGTTGCAGGCCGGAGAGTGGTACCGGTGGGGGCCGTATGTCAGCGAACGCCAGTGGGGCACGGTCCGGGAGGACTACAGCGCCGACGGCAACGCGTGGGATTACCTGCCCCACGATCACGCGAGATCCCGGGCCTACCGGTGGGGGGAGGACGGCCTGGCCGGGTTCTGCGACATCCACCAGCGGCTGTGCCTGAGCCTGGCGCTGTGGAACGGGCGCGACCCGATCCTGAAGGAGCGGGCTTTCGGGCTCACCGGCCCGCAGGGCAACCACGGCGAGGACGTGAAGGAGTACTGGTGGTACCTGGACGCCCTGCCCAGCCACGCGTGGAACCGGTGGCGTTACCACTATCCGCAGGAGGCATTCCCGTACCAGGAGCTGATCGACGTCAACGCCCGCCGGGACCGCTACCAGCCCGAGTACGAGCTGCTGGACACCGGCGCGTTCGACGGCGACAAGTACTGGATCACCGAGGTGCACTACGCCAAGGCCGGCCCGGACGACCTGCTCATGACGATCCAGGTCACCAACGCCGGGCCGGAGGACGACAGCATCCACGTGCTGCCCACCGCCTGGTTCCGCAACACCTGGGCCTGGGATGCCGGCGAGCCCAAGCCCAGCCTGTCCGCCTCGGCCGAGGCGTCGGTCACCATCGAGCACCCGATCACCGGCACCATGGAGCTGATCGGCGCCACCGGCCCCGACGGCGCCGCGCCGGACCTGCTGTTCTGCGACAACGAGACCAACACGACCCGGTTGTACGGCACCCACCCGGTCAGCCCTTACCCCAAGGACGGCATCAACGACCACGTCGTCCACGGGGCGCCTACCGTCAATCCCGAGCGAGCCGGCACCAAGTGCGCGTTCTGGTACCGGCTGACCGTGCCGGCCGGACAGACCGCCGAGCTGCGGCTGCGGCTGCGCCCGGCCGGCCGCGGCGAGGAGCACACCGTCGCATTGGGCGCCGGCTTCGACGAGGTGATGGCCCTGCGGCGGGCCGAGGCGGACGAGTTCTACGCCGAGCTCACCCCGGCCGGCGCCAGCGCGGACGAGGCGCTGGTGCTACGGCAGGCGTGCGCCGGCCTGCTGTGGAGCAAGCAGCTGTTCTACTACGACGTCGCCCGCTGGCTGGACGGCGATCCCACCCAGCCGGAACCGCCGGAGTCGCGCAAGAGCGGCCGGAACGCCAAGTGGCGCAACTTCGACGGGTTCGACATCATCTCGATGCCGGACAAATGGGAGTATCCCTGGTTCGCCGCCTGGGACCTGGCCTTCCACACTGTCCCGCTGGCTCACCTGGACCCGGCGTTCGCCAAGTACCAGCTGATCCTGGTCTGCCGGGAGTGGTTCCAGCACCCCAACGGGGCGCTGCCGGCGTACGAGTGGGATTTCGGTGACGTTAACCCGCCCGTCCACGCCTGGGCGGCGCTGCAGGTCTTCAGCAT
Organism: Streptosporangiaceae bacterium; assembly: GCA_036758545.1. Classification (GTDB taxonomy): domain Bacteria; phylum Actinomycetota; class Actinomycetes; order Streptosporangiales; family Streptosporangiaceae; genus Palsa-504. The sequence continues at coordinate 5,404 of DAIOWL010000223.1, forward strand.
CGACGGCGGCCGCGACCTCGATTTCCTCAGCCGGGTCTTCGACAAGCTCCTGGTCAACTTCACCTGGTGGGTAAACAGGGAGGACGCCGAGGGCAACAATCTCTTCGAGGGCGGCTTCCTCGGCCTGGACAACATCGGCCCGATCGACCGCTCCCACCTGCCGGCCGGCTACACCCTGGAGCAGTCCGACGCCACCGGCTGGATGGGCGCCTACGCGCTGGCCATGGCCTCCATCGCGGCCATCCTCAACTGGACCGGCAAGCGCGAGTCCCAGGACCTGGTCATGAAGTTCCTGGAGCATTTCGCGGGCATCCGCGGCGCCCTCGACCAGCAGGGCCTGTGGGACGACGCCGACGGGCTGTTCTACGACCGGCTGATCACCCCGTCCGGCGTCCCGGTCCCGGTCAGGGTCCGGTCGATGGTCGGGATCATCCCGGCGCTGGCCGCGGCCGTCATCGACGGTGCCATGCTGGACAACGCGCTGGCCTTCAACAAGCTGTTCAAGCGTTTCCTGGAGGGCGAGGGCGTCGGCGACGTGGAGAAGCTGACCCAGACGCCGCAGCTGCGCGGCGAAGGGGCCCGCCAGCGGCTGCTGCTCTCGGTGGCCCGGCCTGATCAGCTGGAGCGGCTGTTCGCCAAGCTCTTCGACGAGGCTGAGTTCCTGTCCCCGCACGGGCTGCGCGCGCTGTCGGCCTACCATCGCGATCACCCGTATGAGTTCGATGTCGGCGACTACCGGGCGTCCATCGACTACGAGCCGGCCGAGTCGACCACGTCGATGTTCGGCGGCAACTCCAACTGGCGCGGCCCGGTCTGGATGCCGGTCAACTACCTGGTCGTCGAGGTGCTGGAGCGCTACCACCGGTTCTACGGCGGTGACCTGGAGCTGGAGTACCCTGTCGGGTCGGGTAGGCGGCTCACCCTGGACCTGATCACGGCCGACCTGCAGGACCGGCTCATCTCCTTGTTCACCAGGGACGAGAACGGGCGGCGGGCCTGCTTCGGCGGGACCGAGCGGATGCAGACCGATCCCGCCTGGAGGGACAACCTGATCTTCAGCGAGTACTTCCACGGCGACAACGGCGCCGCGATCGGCGCCTTCCATCAGACCGGCTGGACCGGCCTGGTCGCCGACCTGGTCCTGCGCCGCCACGGCGCGGTCCGGGCCCTCGGCGACGTCTTGCGTGACCTAGCCCCGAAGTAAGGGTCGGTGATGAACAGCATGCAGGCCGCCGGCGCGGCCGTCACCCTGCCCGGCAAGCCCTTCCCGCTCGGCGCCGCGCCGGGTGAGCTACTCGGCGTCGCGGGCACGAACTTCGCTATCGCCTCGAGCGTCGCCGATAGCGTCACGTTGTGCCTGTTCGACAGCCATGGCGCCGAGACGCAGATCCCGCTCCGGGACAACGACGCCGACGTCTGGCACGCCTTCGTGCCGGGCATCGGCCCCGGGCAGGCCTACGGCTACCGCGTCGCCGGGCCCTGGGATCCGGGCCGGGGCCTGCGGTGCAACCCGGCCAAGCTGCTGCTCGACCCGTACGCGAAGGCCATCAGCGGATCGGTCGCATTCGGGCCCGATGTACTCGGCCAGGACGAAACCGACCCGGCCAGGCCCAGCCGCCTGGACTCCGCCGCGCACGTGCCGCGGAGCCTGGTCGTGGACTCCGGGTACGCCTGGCAGGACGAGAACCGGATCCGGCACCGCACCTCGGACACGGTGCTGTACGAGATCCACGTCAAGGGCTTCACCATGCGCCACCCGGACGTTCCCCCGGAGTTGCGCGGGACCTACGCCGGCCTGGCCCACGAGGCCGCTATCGCGCACCTGCTCGACCTGGGCGTCACCACCGTCGAACTGCTGCCCGTGCACCAGAACGTGCCCGAATCGTTCCTGCTCGGGCGGGGCCTGACGAACTACTGGGGCTACAACACGATCGGCTACTTCGCCCCGCATAACGGCTACTCGGCCGCCGTGCGGGCCGGGCGGCCCGGCGGTCAGGTCGCCGAGTTCAAGTCGATGGTGGACGCGCTGCACCGGGCCGGCCTGGAAGTGGTGCTCGACGTGGTGTTCAACCACACCGCAGAGGCCGGCCCCGATGGTCCTGCGCTGTGCTTCCGCGGCATCGATAACACCGCGTACTACCGGACCGAGCCCGGCGACCCCGGCGTCTACATCGACACGACCGGCTGCGGTAACTCGCTGAACAGCGGCGATCCGATCACGCTGCAGCTGATCATGGACTCGCTGCGCTACTGGGTACTGGACATGCACGCCGACGGGTTCCGGTTCGACCTGGCCCCGACGCTGGCCCGCCAGGCCGGCGCCTTCGACAAGGTCTCGGCCTTCCTGGACATGGTGGCCCAGGATCCGGTGGTGTCGCGGGTCAAGCTCACCGCCGAGCCGTGGGACGTCGGCCAGATGGACAGCTACGACCTCGGCCGGTTCCCGCCGCTGTGGCGGGAGTGGAACGGCAAGTACCGCGACACGATGCGCGACTTCTGGCGCAGCACTCCGGTCGGCATCGGCGAGTTCGCCACCCGCTTCGCCGGCTCCTCGGACCTGTACGGCACGTCGGGCCGGCGCCCCACCGCCTCGGTGAACCTGATCACCGTCCACGACGGCTTTACCCTGCGTGACCTCGTGTCCTACGACGACAAGCACAACGAGGACAATGGCGAGGACAACCGCGACGGGACCAGCGACAACCGGTCCTGGAACGGCGGGGCCGAGGGCCCCACCACCGACCCCGGCATCCTCTCCTTGCGCGCCCGGCAGTCCCGGGCCATGCTCACCACGCTGATGCTGTCGTTCGGGGTGCCGCTGCTGCTCGGCGGCGACGAGATGGGCCGCACCCAGCAGGGCAACAACAACGCCTACTGCCAGGACAACGAGATCACCTGGTTCGACTGGGCCAGCGCCGACACCGCGCTGAAGGATTTCACCAGGAAGCTGATCGCGCTCCGGCGCGCCCACCCGGTCTTCCGTCGCCGGCGCTTCCTGACCGGCGTCGAAGCCACCCAGCTGCAGTGGTTCACCCCGGCGGGCACGCCGATGGACGGCGGCGACTGGGCTGATCCGGGCGCCCGGGCTATCGCCATCTACCTGGACGGGTCCGATGCCCCCGACCGGGCCGAGGACGGCACGCTCCTGGTCGACGACGACTTCCTGGTCCTGGTGAACTCCTGGTGGGAGCCGCTCGATTTCGCGCTGCCGGACACCAGGCCGCAGGCGCGCTGGCGGGTCGAGATCGACAGCTACGACCTGGCGGCCCCGCCGCAGGTGCGGGAGGACGAGCGCAAGCCCGGGGACACCGTCACGGCCGGGCCTCGCTCGGTGGTGGTGCTGCGATCAGCACATCCAGGCTGAGCGCGAGGATCCAGGCGGGGAACAGCAACTCCACCCAGGGTGATATCCCGACGCCGACCAGCAGGATCAGCGCGCAGGCCAGCCCGGCCAGGATGAGCCACCGGGACACGATCGCGGTACGGCGCGCGATGTTGACCGTGGTGAGCGTGAACACCGCCGCCATCCGCATCGCGTAGACGTTCAGCAGGCTCCCGGTGAGGTTGCGGCTCAGCGCCAGCGAGTCCGCGCCGGCCCGGACTGACGACGAGGCGGCGATGGTGGCGCCGGCCACCGCCGCGGCCACGAACAGCATGCCGACGAACAGCAGGCCGCTGCCCAGGAACACGGTGGCGA
>DAIOWL010000224.1:0-9098 GCA_036758545.1 Streptosporangiaceae bacterium
ATCCCCGTCATTCTGCACCTGCACGGTGATCTGCGACCCCTGATCGACGTGCAGGGCCGGACCGGGGATCGACCCGTTGTACGCGAGCATCCGCAGCTCGGCGCCATCCAGGTGCTTGAGCACCGGGCCGATCCGCAGGTCAAGCCGGTCGCCGTCGCGGAGCCGGGTCACGCCCGGGGGTATCACCTCCGGCAGCCCGGCCGTCTCGGTCGTGAATACGTCCTGCTGGTCAGTTTCGTTTGCCCGGTCCATGCGGCCTCCTCAGACGTGTCGTACGCCGTATTCAGCCGCCGCTTCCTACACGCCCCAGGCTTGCATGACTGCCAGTCGCAGTCAAGAACACTGCACGCAATAATGAACGGTAGCCATCTTTGCGTGGCATGATCTGAGACATGAGCCAGACCGGGCCGGAGCGGCCCTCGGTGCTACGGGCCGCTCGCGAGCGGAGCCGGGCCGAGATCACCCGGCAGATCCTGGACACCGCCCGGCGGCACCTGGCCACCGACGGGGCGTCCGGGCTCAGCCTGCGCGCCATCGCCCGCGAGCTCGGCATGTCGCCCTCAGCCGTCTACGGCTACGTGGCGAGCCGTGATGAGCTGCTGACCAGGCTTATCGTCGCCGCCTACGACGCGCTGGGCAGTGCCGCCGAGGCCGCAGAGGCAGCGGTGGACCGCCACGATCTGGCCGGCCGGTGGGCGGCGGCCTGCGACGCCGTCCGGGGGTGGGCCCTGGCGAATCCCAACGAGTACGCCCTGATCTACGGCACGCCCGTGCCGGGTTACGTCGCCCCGGCCGCCACCATCGCGCCCGCCGCCCGTGTCTTCAGCGTGCTCCTGGGCATCCTCCGCGACATCGCCGCCGGGCGCCTGGCACCGGCGACGGCAGAAGACGACGTACCTCCCGGCGACCGGGAGGCGCTGGCGCCGGCCCGCTCCATCGTCGGGTCCGAAGTGCCCGACGCCCTGCTGCACCAGGGCCTGATGGCCTGGGCGGCGCTGTTCGGCACCGTGTCGTTTGAGCTGTTCGGCCAGCTGCACGGCATCATAGGCGAGCAACCCGGCGACCGCGAGGCGTACTTCGCCGAGTCCGTCCGGCGATGGGCCGCGCAGCTCGGCATCACCCCGGCTGGCGCCGCCCCGGCAGCCCGCAAGCCCACACGCCCGCTGGAGCCCGCCTAGCGCAGACAGCCGCCAACGCCGGGGCCATCAACAGCAACGCCAGCCAGATCGCGGAAGAAGCGAGCACATGAACCCAACCCCTCAGGCAAAAGCCAGGCCCACAGGCCGCCGCTTCGACCCCAAGTACACCCCTTTCCTGGTCCCCGCGATCATGGCCATCGCGATGTCATTCGTCATGTCCCTCGTACAGACGATCGCCAGGCTGGGATTCGCGCCGAACCTAGCATCAGCCTGGCTCACCTCCTTCGCCATCGGCGCGGCCGTGGCGATACCCACGGCGATCCTCGTCGCCCCCAGCGCCCGGCGGCTGGCCGGCCATCTCACCGGCACGCCGCGCAACTCGCCGCCAGGCAACCGCCAACAAGCCGGTTCCGGAGAGCGAAGTCAGGCAAAAGGGAGCCTCTGACCCACCCGCGCCGGGCCAACAGGGGCCTGAACAGCCTGGTGCTCACAGCACGGTGAGCCGCCCCGTCCGTCCCGGTTAGCCCGAGGGGTGGCGAACGATTCACAGCAAATGCCGAGATGGCCTGATCTCCACCGGTTTTGGCAAGCCGCCGAGGCGAACGCACGGGACCTGATCGGTGATGCTGAGATCCTCCTAGAGAGGGAGCGGTGGTCGAGAGCTTATGCCCTAGCGGTACTCGCGTACGAGGAATTTGGCAAGGGTCTCATGGCGTTGGCGCTTGCTGCTGCGCATCCCAGCCTGGTGACGCCGGCGCGCCTGCGGGAAATGAAGGGCGGCCACATCCGGAAGCTCATGTCTGCCTATGAACACGAGGCCATGGTAGGTGCGCCCGAACTGTGGGCCACAGTGCCGCAGAGCCGCGAGACTGCTCATGACGCGAACGTGCTCAAACAGGGCGGCTTTTATGTCGACTTCTCTGATGACGGATCGCTTCGACTGCCATCGGAGATCGGTGAGGATGAGGCGAGGACCCTCGTCGTGAGGGTCCGCAAGATGATACATACTCCTGGCCTACGCAGCATGCCTTTCTGGCTTCCACCCACCTTGTACGGCCAGGCGAACGATCAGGAGTAGCGCGGCGACATAGCCCAACTGGGAGTCTTGCCTCCTAGTACTTACGAGTGATGGTCACAAATAGAGCATTCAGCGGACTCCTCACCGGAAGTGGAAGGCGAGCATGGCTGACTGAGCGCTTCGGACATTAGTTCCGCAAGTGCATCGAGGCAGGCAGTTACTCGAATCGCCACCGATTCGAATGCGTCCCAATTAGAAAGCCCCGAAATCCTCAGGTCCTTCGCCGCTTTGTCTCTGCTTGAACCAGCAAGATGAGCGACGTCACCCCGAGATCGGAATCCCTGGAGATCACGAAGTACTGCCGTTATATCAGAGGTGTCCCCGAGTTCCTGGGCATACCTCTGCAGAAGCCGCAAGGATTTCTCATCTTTTTCGAAGGTCTTGAGATTTGCTTTGAGCGGCACTGGATCAATCCCATCGACGAGAGCTTTCGTCAAAAGGAGCAGAGGCGACCCAAGGGCTGCAGGATCATCCGCTAGGGGTCCAATTAGTGAATTGAACTCTACATTGACGTCATCTGGAAGTGGCTTCCATATCGGTGAACCAAGTAGTTTCTCCGAAATACTTGCAGCCTTTGCACGCGCCCGACGTAGATCACCAACTGGATCCTTGGAACTGGCCCATTGATTCAGGAAGTCCCGACGGAACCTTCCCTCATCCATCGTCCCCTCTGGAGGGACATTATAGGAGCGCCAGTGCCCCCATTCATCCGACGGTAGATCACGCCCTAGGTCGCCGAGATAGACTTCGACAAGTCCAGCGCTATTGAACGAAATCGCAATTCCCCATAGGTCGAGACAAGAGAGCCGCGTGGGTGACAGCCGATACCTGGTCGGTTCAGCGGCGTATGGCTGCAGCACTTCGCGCTTGAAGTAGGTAGGCGTCAAGTAGTGGAGCCGAGTGCCATCCTTGTCGAAATAGGTCCCGAGCTTATCTGGATCGCAGATATGGGTAGTCCCTCCAACCTCTACAGGCGCACCGCGACCGCGATGGACGCCCGCCGCATCGCCCGCCGGTTCCTCGGCTTCGAAGACCTGATCCTGCGGTTCGCCACCCGCCCTGACCTGGACATCTTCTCGAACAACGAAGCAGAGCGGACAATCCGGCCGGTCAAGGTCCAGCAGCGCAGCTCCGGAGGCTCCTGGCGGACCCTGCAAGGACTCGCCGACTTCGCCCTCGTCCAGTCCTACCTGTCAACTGCCGCCAAATGGGGCATCAGCAAACTCGACGTCCTCAGCGGCCTCTTCAACGGCCACGCCTGGCTGCCCCCCGGCCTCGAACCCGCCGGCTAAGCGCCGGAAAGGGCCGTTCGTGCGGTAGCCCGGGCGGGTACATACTGCTAGTTAGATGGCCGGTTCCGGCGAACGGGAGGGCTACGGTGATGAAGGTCTGCATCGTGGGAGCCTCCGGGAAGCTCGGGCAGTACATGGTGCAGCACGCGCTTGACCGGGGCTACGAGGTGGCCGGCGTGTGCCGTGAGCAGAGCGTCGCGAAACTCGATGCGTTCAAGGGGCGCATGACCGTCATACCCGGGGCGACGGATGACCGCGAGGTCATCAGGAAGGCGGCGGCGGGGTGCGACGGGATCCTCACCGTGCTGGTCCCCCGCGGGGTCCACGGGTATTCGACGGGGACGGCTCAGGCGGTGCTCGACCTCGCGTCACCGGGCGCGCGCCTCGTGTTCTCCTGCGGGTGGCACATCTCGCGTGACGGCCAGGACATCTACTCGCGGAGGCTCAAGTGGAAGGTGAGTGTCCTCGGGGGGTTCGGCAAGCTCGTCCGGGCGGTGGACCTAGACGACCAGGTGGAAGCCTGCCGGCGCGTGTTCGCCAGCGATACGCGGTGGACCGTCGTGCGCGGAAGCGAGCTCGAAGAGGGCGAGGGCCAGGGCCTTCCGGTGTGGAGCCGGCATGTGGGTGACCCCATCCTCCAGAGCAACATCACCCGCCGCGTGGACTTCGCGCTGTTCATGGTGGCGGCCCTCGAGAACGACGAGCTGATACACGAGGCACCGGCGATCGTCGGCTGCCGGACACCCTCGGCGCTTGCGCATGCCGCTGACGACGGGCCGTCCACTGGCCATTGACGGCCGTCGGAGGCTCATGAGTCCTGCCATGCGGGCGCTGGCTCCCGCGGGACCGGGAAACAAGCGCCCGAACCTGGCCTGACCTGGGTCTTAACCACGTAGAGCGGGTGACGGGAATCGAACCCGCACTATCAGCTCGGGAATCTGCGCCGTCCGGGCTCTCATGTCGTCTGACCTGCGTGGTGATATGTCCATGAGTGACGGTGAAAGACCGTTCGTTACCGGGGTTAATGACCGCTACCAGTAACACCACAACGCCCGCACTCGTCACATCACGCTGCTGATGCTTGCTGAATAGCTACGGTCGGCAGCGGTCAGCATGCAGATAAATCCCACGTCACGCGCTATCCCGGACGCATTGGCCTGATCTTCTAAACAGCGGTTCCGGCGCCAGTTGCAAATGCCTCGATTGGGACGCTGAGGACACTTACCACCTGCTAGTCCGCAGCCGCAAACTCGGTGAGCCACGCCAGAGCGGTGTCTTCTTCAAGGCCAGCTTGCGGACCGATGACCGCGGCGAGGGTCATGAGCCCGCCAACGCCGGAAGCCGATAGATGCTGGCGGTAGAGCTCGCGGAGGCGTTCCTTCTTGCGGAGGCCGTCGAGCTGGGAGGGGATGACGGTAGCAGCGGCCTGGTCGGCGGGGCGCGTGAACTGGGCGTAGAACCTCAGGGTGGTGGAGCCCTCGGCGTGGCCGAGGCGCCCGGCTACGGTGTTCAGGTCGGTGCCAGCGGCTAGGAGCTGGGTGGCGGAGTAGTGCCGGAGCTCCTTCAGCGAGCTGGTGATGCCAACCCGGCGGGCGTACCGGCGATATCGGTGGGTCATCGTGTCGGGATTCCACGGCTCACGGCCTGCCGGATCCGGAGAGAACGCGAACGCGTCCTCGGGCACCTGGACACCGAGAGCCCGGGCCTCGGCGCGGCGGCGCTGGAACCGTTCCTGGAATAGCTCGCAGGTCAGCAGGTCGAGGGACAGGACGCGGCCCTCTCCGTCCTTCGGCGCCTTCTCGATGTGCTGGCCCTGTTTGACGAGGTAATTGCGGGCCAGGCGGACCTGCTGGCTCTTGAAGTCGAAGCGGTTCTCGCGCAGGGCGCTCACCTCGCCGCGGCGAGCCCCGGTCGTGAACGCGGTCCACAGGTACAGGCCGAACTCCTCATCCTCGGCCCAGACGAGGTTGAGCAGCCGCGCGGCCTGGTCGGGGCTCGGCGGGTCCAGCTCGCGCTTGCGCGGGTGCGGCGGGCTGGCGTTCTTGGCGACGTTGCGGTCCGCCCAGTCGTAGCGGACGGCCAGGTCCAGGGCCGAGGAGATGATCGAGTGGATGCGCAGGATCGTGGCGGGCTTCATCGGCCCGCACACGTGCGGACGGCAGCGGCCGTCGCAGGCGTGCGGGCGGGTAGTGGTCGCGTAGCGGGCCGCACCGGGCGTCGCAGACGTGCTCTCCGGCCGTGTGGTGCTCGGTCCGCGAGAGCCGACGGCATAGCCGTGAGCACTTCTTCAGGGCCGTGTAGAGCGAGTCGGCGCCGAGCTTGCGGATCTTCACCTCGCCCAGCACTGGCCCGATGGTGCGGCGGACGTAGCCCTCGTGTGCTTCCCGGGTCGACACCATGGCAGCAAGATAACCCGAAACGCCGACATTCGTTCCACGACCCGTTCCACGGAGCCGAACGTCAGCGTTCGAATTATGTTGTCTAGCTGGGAGCCGCCTATCGGAATCGAACCGATGACCTACGCATTACGAGGAGGATTAGAGCCGTCCACCGCTGTCCAGCCTGTCACATCTGCCCTGGTCGCCTGACTTCTCAGTCCGCTCGTGTCCGGGGTGGTCCAGGGTCGTTGTTAGCAAATCCGTTAGCACGGTCGATCCCTGGGCGCCGCCCCGATTGCTCCCCCATCCTGGCCGCGCCGCGCCGGGTCGGCCCCGGGGGGCCGCACGCCCGGTGCGTGTGCGGCCGATGATGCCAGTCGTGAGCGGCTGCTGTTTCCAGCACGCTTTCCAAGTCTGCGCGGCTGGGTTCACTGCAGGTCATGACGGTCTGTGACCTCGGTTGTCCGTCCTCAGTGGTACGCGCCGAACGGTTCCGGACGTAGCTGAATGAGACTAGGCGCGCTTCTGGCCGACGGTGCCCGCGGGCTTCGCTTCCCGGTTCGTTCACCACCCTGGCCTGAAGTGCGGTCAGCCTATAGCGTTTTGACCTCTGGGCCATGGACAGCGAGGGGCAAGTCATGGCGATCGAACTGGTGCCTTTGTGCACGATGCGGATTCAGGCTAAGCCGCCGGTCGAGGTCGGCGCGGGACCGGCCGGAACGCGATTGGTCTTTGAGGAGGCAGGCGTCAAGGTCCACGGAGACCGCCTGCGCGGGCAGCTCGAGGGGTCCGCAAGTGATTACGTGCTGGTCGGCCCGGAGGGGACAGGAACGGTTGACATCCGGGTGACGCTTCGCACCGATGACGGCGCAGTCATCTTCGTGCAGTACCAGGGCCGCGTGGACCTGTCGCGGGGCTTTCAGTTCCCGCTGACGGCCTACGTTGCGCCTCGCTTCGAGACCGGCGACGAGCGCTACGCGTGGCTGAACCGGATCCAGGCAGTGGGCAAGGGCACCGTCAACGAGGACCTGTCTGTCGACTATGAGTGGTACGAGGTTCGCTAACTCACCGCGGTTATCGAATAGACGGTCGACTACATACTGGGCACGCCGCGAGTCCGTGACGCGATGGAGGCCGTGCATCCGAGCCTTCCTCTTTTCAGGAGAATGTCCGGGTCCATGCGAGTTCACCGCAGGCCACCTGAGCAGGCCAAATGACCTGCTTGGGCATCTCGGGGTCCAGGATCGGCTCCATGTGTCCACAATTGTTGTTAGCGCAGCGTTAGCATCTGGCATCTCTATCCGGCGAGCTGACCTTCCGCTCTTGAGGCGGGGAGTCGAATCAGGGCTGCCGACGCCGCCCGACGACGAAGTACGAGATCGGCAGTACTCCTGCGGAGCTGATGACCGCGGCGGCTGCAACCCGCGCCCGTTTCTGGCCCCGGATCTGGCTTTCCGGTGGCTGCCGTGATCGTCACTCAGAGCGGGCAGCCGCCGACAGCATGCCGATCTGGTGCCTGGGGAAAACGGGCTTACGGGACCACGATGACCGGCCATTTCCCGGCCCTGACTAGCCGGGTGGCGAGCGAGCCCACGACCCGGTGGCCCAGGTGCTCGGACGCGCCCACGACTACGGCATCGGCGCCCGTCTGCTCGGCGATCCTGGTCAGCTCGTTCATCGGGTCCCCATCGACCGAGCGGAACTCAGCCGTGACCCCTAGCTCTGCCGTCCCGCTGCGGATCAGCTGCTCCAGCTCGGCAGCGACCTGCCCCAACGTCTCGCTCATCACGACCGCGCCGCCCGGCGGCACGCTAGCGATGGCCGGCATCCGGCGTACGTAAACGACCAGCAGCCGGCAGCGCTGGCGGCGCGCCAGCCCGACGGCGTAGGCAGCCGCGCGCAGCGAGGTCCGCGAGCCGTCCACGCCGGCCAGGATCAGCGACGGGCCGTCGGTACCGAATTCGAAGCCGGACTCAGTGGAACTCACCAGACCATTGTGCCCATCACGAACGCAACCAGGTCATCCGGCAGCTGCACTAACTCAGGGCTGCTGAAATGGTGCTCACTGGTGCACGGCAGGCGGCAGCGTTGAGCGCCGTTGTGCGGCCAGAAAACGGCCAGCATGGTCTGGTAACCAGGTCCGCTCGATCGCCGGCCAACTGTCAGGGCGCTGTTGACACCGGAACTGATGGCTCCCGGGCCCGCGGGTTGGCCCTGGTGCGGTATCAGTATCTATGGTGAGGACATGGCGCGCCTGGACTCAGGGTCTGATCGCCGTCCCCCGTGCTCGGCCTGCGCAGCAGACCAGATCTATGTTCGCGGCCGTATCCGCCGGGCAGTGGTACGCGCGGGTCTGTGCCGGGAGCCTTACGTGCTGAACCTGTGCGAGTCTCATCTGGCCCGGCTGCAAGGGGTTCTGCCCAAGCGTGGGGTCTGGGTTGTCAGGCAGTATCAACCGGACGGCTCTGAAGCCGAGAGTCCAGTTCGACAGCACGACTGAACTGCTGCTTAGGAGTTCACTTCACAGTCGAGCCTGACCTCGATATACGCAGGTCAGTGGCCATCTGTGGCGTCTTTGAGTGACTGCCTATGACCGTGGTTCTCCGCTCGCCATGGCACGTATGTGGCACGCGCGTGGACCATCAGCTTGGGAACTGGATTGTCATGCTTCCCTGACCATAGTTTTTGCAGCCCAGAGGCTATTTGTCTTGTCCGTGAGCGCCCACTACATACCGTCTCAGACCGTGCCATCGGGCATGCGACGGGCACGCCAGCACTCACAGCACGGAGAACGCGAGATAGCGGTTAGTGATCCGCCACTGGACGGTTCTACCCAATGGCCCCGTGATCTTGGCAAGTCGTGTGGCGGACCTTGAGAACGCTGTGATCGTAAAGCCCACCCTGTCGTCAATGTGGTGCTCGACCACGAACGATTCCTCGCCGCTTTCCGGGTGCCCGGCCAGTGTGCCGTAAGCGAAACCGCGGCGCCGGGGCTCATTTACGGCATACACAACGCGGCAGGGGGCATTGAGCTTCAGCGGGCCGATCGCGAGACCGAGGATCACAACCGCGCCGGGCTCTGCAGTCCGGAGGAAGCAGACACTCGCAGTCCGGCTCCGATCTGTACCCGCCACTCCTGCACGGCTTCGCTGGCGTCGACAAACAACTCGTGGCCATGGCCGATAAGCACATGACGAGAAACGTGACGGTA
>DAIOWL010000225.1:0-9064 GCA_036758545.1 Streptosporangiaceae bacterium
GTTGTCGATACCCCTACGGGTATTGACTGCGAGGAGGCAGACGATGGCGACGGTCGAGCTGACGGCCGAGAACTTCAACTCGACGGTGACCGGGGGCGATCTCGTCCTGGTCGACTTCTGGGCCGAGTGGTGCCCGCCGTGCCGGATGTTCGGGCCGGTCTTCGAGAAGGCGTCCGAGAAGCACCCGGGCGCGGTGTTCGGCAAGGTCGACACCGAGGCGCAGCCCGAGGTGGCGGCGACCTTCAACATCACCTCCATTCCCACCCTGATGATCATCCGCGACAACATCGTGCTGTACGCCCAGCCGGGTGCGCTGCCGGAGAAGGCGCTCGAGGAGCTGATCACCAAGGCCGAGGCCCTCGACATGGACGAGGTCCGGGCCAGCGTGGCTCAGGCCGAGGCCAAGACCGAAGCCCAGGCTGACGCTTAGGCTGACGCGGCTCCGGCTGAGGCAGCTCCGGCTGAGGCAGCTCCGGCTGAGGCTCCGGCCAAGGCCTGAAAACCCGTTGAGGTAGCCGCTGCCCAGGCCGATGATGGCGGGCATGTCCATCGACATGTTCATCGATCCCGACCCTCGGTCCGAGCCGCCGCCCCAGGGCGGTGAGCTGGAGACGCTATCCGGGTTCCTGCGCTGGCAGCGCGAGACGCTCGAGCTGAAGTGCTCGGGCCTGGACGCCGCCGGACTGGCCCGCCGGTCGGTGGAGCCGTCCTCGATGTCGCTACTCGGGCTGCTTCGGCATCTGGCCGACGTCGAGCGGGCCTGGTTCCGGAGCTTCATGGCCGGCCAGGACGCGCCCTCCCGGTTCTCCTCGCGTGAGGATCCTGACGGTGACTTCGACGGTGCCCGGCCCGACGAAGCCGTGGTCGCCGAGGCCTGGCAGGCGTGGCGGGAGGAGATCGCGTTCGCGGACTCATTCGTGGCCACGGCACCCGGCCTCGAGCTGCTCGGGAAGAAGGAAGACGCGTGGCGCGGGAAGATGTCGCTGCGCTGGGTGCTGAACCACATGATCGAGGAGTACGCGCGCCATAACGGCCACGCCGACCTGCTCCGCGAACGCATTGACGGCGCCGTCGGCCAGTAAGGCGCTCCGCCCCACGGTGCCGGCCTCCGCTGCGAGAGCGCGGGCTTGGCTGCGAGAGCGCGGGGCTTCGGCGCGACAGGGTTGCCTCGTGTGGCGCTTTCGTCACTGAGGCCCCAGCTCCGAGGAGCGCATAGCTAGCCGGTAGAGGCGCTATTTCGGAGTGGATTTCGATGATCCCGAAGGCTTTACTACTGCATAGGGTAGTAAAGCCTTCGGGATCATGGACGAGGGCGGCCAACAGGACTGCGCGTGCCGTGGCTCCTGGTGTTCCTGCGCTCCTGGCACGCTGTCGTGACCGGTGGTGCATACCCGCGTCAGCGGTGGGCGGCAGCGAGGGCGGCGCGGATTGTTTCGGCGCTGGCGGGACGGCCGGTTTCGGATGAGAAGGGGCCATAGGGGGCGCCGTAGGCGGGGGTGTCCGGCTCCTGGTGCCAGCTGTCGGCGAGGGTGCCTGCGTCGACGGTGTCGTAGCCGATCGAGTCGAGGTAGGCGGTGACTGCGGCCTTGGCGGCCGCGTCGTCGCCGGCGATGGGCAGGGCGGTGCGGTCCGCAGCGCCGGAGGGGCGGACCAGCGAGGCCAGGTGCCGGTAGTAGATATTGTTGAACACCTTTACCACGTGCGCATCCGGCAGGTGGCGCTGAAGCAGGCCGCTGCTGGTGAGCGCGCCGTTGTCGATCACCTCGATCTGGCCGTCGCGCTGCGGGTAGTAATTTCCGGTGTCCAGGACCGGCTTGCCCGCCAGTGGCTTGGCCGGGACGTCGCCGATGGCCTTGACCGGGATGCTGACCACCACCAGGTCGCCCGCCTCGGCAGCCTGCGCGGCGGTGGCAGCGGTGGCGAGCGGGCCGAGTTCGGCCACGAGATCCTGCAGCGTTTCCGGGCCGCGGGAGTTGCTCAGCACCACCCGGTGCCCGGCCGCCACACTGAGCCGGGCCACGGTACCGCCGATCATCCCGCTGCCAATGAAGCCGATAGTCGTCATGCCCGGTGCCAACTCCGGGTCGCCCCGGGTCATTCCTGTGCGCGCAACGCACCGGTCACGGCGTCGGTGACCTCGGCGTAGCTCAGCCCGAGCCGGCAGGCAACGCGGACGACCTGCCGCGCGACCTGGCCGGACGGCAACCCGGCGACCAGCGGGGCGGCGGCGTGCAGCGCGGCGAACTTCCCGTCGGGGAACGCGAGCCAGCGTTCGAACGGCGCCACCGTCTCGTCGACCACCAGGTCGACGAGGGGCACGCCGGAGTCGAGCCGTCGGGCCAGCGCGCGGCCGCCGCGTTCGCGCCGGAATCCGGCTGGGTCCTGGCCGGCCGGAAGGACGCCGGCGACGGCATGGTCGGTCACCCCGCGGAGCAGGTGATAGGCGCGCACCGCGGCCCGGCGGCCCGCCGGGTCGGCGTCGAAGGCCACGACCACACCGGTCCGGCGCAGGTCGCAGGTCCGGGCCAGCAGGGTGACCTGGGCGGGGGTCAGCGCGGTGCCGCAGGGCGAGACGCCCGCGTACGAGCCGGCCGCGCTCACCGCGATGGCGTCCAGCGGGCCCTCGACCAGCACCGGCCGTGCGCCCGCGGCCAGTGCCCGGCGTCCTTCGTACAGGCCGAACAGCAGGCTGCCCTTGCGGTACAGGCCGGTCGTCCGGCTGTTGAGGTAAACCGGCCCGGCCCGGCCTCCGCCAGGGCGGGCACGTCCGGTGAAACCGGCGACCGTCCCGTCCGGCCAGCGGATCCCGAACATGGCCCGGTCCCTGAAGAAGTCGACGAGCGCGCCCCGCCTGGTCCGCCGGGCCAGCCCGGCGGCCTGGATGGCTGCGTCGCCGTAGCCGAGGTCGCGCAGGTGGGCGGTGAGCACGCGCCAGCCAGCCGGGGCGTAGCCCACGGTCCACGGCCGCAGCGCCTGTTCGCCGAACCCGCGTCCGGCCAGGTAGGCGGGGACCCAGCTGCCGGCCAGCCGGGCCGCGAAGAAACGGGCCGCGGCCAGCGTGAGCCCGCCCGGGATCGGCTCGCTCGGGAGCCGCTCGCCTGCCAGTGATCCACCCGGCAGCGGCTGGCCGGGCAGCGGTCCGCCGGGGCGGGGTTCGCCGGGCAGTGGTTGGCCTGGGTGAGGTTCGCGGGGGTGGGGTTCGCTTGGGTGGGCCTTGAGCTGAGTCATAATCGATCCTTTGTTCGATTATATCTCGGTTAAGCGCCAGACAAGCCGCGGGCCTGGCCGGGGGTTCCCGGCCAGGCCCGCTGTGGTGGGCTGGTTAGCGCATCAGCTCGGCGGCGCGCTCGTCGACGGTGACGAGCTCGGCCTGCGCGATGGTGGGTTCTGACACGGTGGCCGCAGACACGGTGGCCGCAGAGACGCTGGGCTCAGACACTGCGCGCCCCCGCGGGCGCAGGGTCAGGTAGCTAACCAGGACGCCGGCCGCCATCAGGCCGATCGTGACGAGCAGGCCGGTGTGGTAGCCGTCCAGGAAGGCGTGCACCGGGTCCGCCCCGCCGCGGGCCGAGGCGCCCTGCGCGGTCCGCAGCACGGCCCCGATCACCGTGATGCCGAGCAGGCCCGCGACCTCACGCGAGGCGTTGAGCAGCGCGGAGGCGACGCCGGCCACGGAGGACGGGGTGGCGGCCATGACCGCGTTGGTGAGCGGCACGTTCATCAGGCCGGCGCCGGCGCCGAACAGCATGAACCCGGGCAGCAGGCTGGTGTAGTGCGCGCTCAGGCCGAGCCGGGCGAACAGGACCAGGCCGACGACCATGAGCAGCATCCCGGCGGCCACCGTGCGGTGCGCTCCGGCCCGCGCCTCGATCCGCGGGGCGATGCCGGCGAACACCGCGACGCACAGCGCCATCGGCACGAAGGCCAGGCCGGCCTCGACCGGTGAGAAGCCGAGAGTCTGCTGCAGGTACAGCGAGGTGAAGAAGTAGATGCCGAGGATCCCGAAGGCCCAGATCATCATCGTGCCGCTGCCGCCGCTGAACTCCCGGCTCCGGAACATCTTCAGGTCCACCATGGGATGGGCCGAACGGGACTCGATGGTCAGGAAGATCCCGGCGGAGACGGCCGCCAGCGCGAACGCCCCGAGGATGCGCGGCGAGGTCCAGCCGCTCTCGCTGCCCTGGATCAGGGCGTAGGTCAGCGCGAACAGGGACAGCGCGGAGGTCGCCAGGCCGGGCAGGTCGAGCTGGCGCACCACGGATTCGGACCGCGACTCGGCCACGTAGAACATCGTGATGACGAAGGTGAGCACGCCCACCGGCACGTTGATGAGGAAGATCCAGCCCCAGTGCAGGTGCTGGCTGATCAGGCCGCCGAGCGCCGGGCCGGTCGCCAGGGCCAGCGCCCCGGCCGCGGCCCAGATGCCGATGGCCATGCTCCGCTCCCTGACGTTGGTGAACGTGGCCATGATGATGGCCAGCGTGGCCGGCATGAGCAGGGCCGCCCCGATGCCCTGGATGGCCCGGCTGGCGATGAGCACTCCCCCGCTGCCGGCCAGCCCGGCGACCAGCGAGGACAGCGTGAAGACCGCCATGCCGGCCAGGAACAGCCTGCGCCGCCCGAACACGTCGGCGAGCCTGCCGCCGACCAGCAGCAGCCCGGCCACCGTGAGCAGGTAGCTGCTCACCACCCACTCGAGCCCGGACACCGACAGGTGCAGGCTGTGCTGGATGGTCGGGATCGCCACGTTGACGATGTTGTTGTCCAGGTAGGTCATGAAGGCGGCCAGGCTCACGGCCGCCAGTGCCCACCAGCGCCTGGAGTCCAGGCCCTTGTCATTCGATGTCACAGTGCTCGCCGAATCTGGGCTCGCTGACACTGGATCGTCCTTTCCCCGATTATCCATGTACGACGTACCTGTATGTCGTTCATATACGCTGTACAAGTACTCTGTACAGCATGGCTTGTACGTTGTATAGTTGTCAAGCGATGAAGAAAGAAAATGTGTCAGACGAGGCAGAGGCCGAACGGCCCAGGCTGAGCAAGCGGACCGTGACGGAGAGCGCGCTCAAGCTCGCCGACGCCGACGGGCTCGATGCGCTTACGATCCGCAAGCTGGCGCAGCACCTGGGCGTCACGCCGATGGCGCTGTACTGGCATTTCCGCAGCAAGGAGGACCTGCTCGAGGGCGTGGCCGAGCAGGTCTGGGGCGAGATCGACGTGAACGTCGACCCGGACGCGCCGTGGTGGGCTCAGCTGCAGGGCCTACTGGAGTCCCTGGTCGCGGTGCTGCGCGCGCACTCGGCGGCGGCGCAGTTGCTGCTCGAGCACGAGAAGCGGAACGAAGCCGCGCTGCGCGCCACCGAGGTTACCCTCGACGTCTTGCGCCGCGCGGGGTTCGATGCCGAGCACGCTAGCGCGATCGCCCGGAGCACGCTGTGGACCGGGATCACGCTGGTCATGAGCGAGCCGGGCTACCGTCCCGATCTGCCGCCCGAGGAGCGCGAAGAGATGCAGCGGCGCAGCCAGGTTCAGCTGGCCATGCTGCCCGCGAGCAGGTACCCGCGGCTGATCGAGTGCGCGGTGCCGATGACCAAGTGCGACGAGCCCGAGTTCCACTACCGGTTCGGCATCGGGCTGTTCATCGACGGCGTCAAGGCCGCCGCGCAGCGCATCTCCGGCTAGCGCAGCTCCGGTCAGGGCATCTCCGGCTAGCGCAGCTCCGGCGGGCTACAGCGGATACGCGTAGCGAATGAACCCGGTGAAGCGCGCCACCTTGTCGTAGAGCACCCGGGCCCGGGCATTGCCCTCGTGGGTGTGCCAGTACAACCGGTCCGCCCCGCGCTCCCTGGCCGCCGCGGCCACCCCCTCGATCAGGGCCCGCGCCGCACCGCGGCCGCGCGCCGCCTCGTCGGTGAACAGGTCCTGCAGGTAGCAGGCCTCGCCGGACCAGAACGCGGGGTGGAAGAGGTAGTGCGCGATGCCGACCAGCCGCCCGTCGAGCCGGGCGCCCAGGCCGAACAGTTCGGTCCCGGCCGCCAGCCGCTGCCAGGTCTGCTCGTACGCTTCGTCCGGCTCCGACTCCTGGTAGAAAGCCTTGTAGCCGCGGGCGAGCACTTCCCACGCGGCGCGGTCGCCGGGGCGCAGCGGGCCTATTTCGATCATGGACACATCCTCACACGCGGGTCAGCGGGGGTCGTACGGCTCGCTAGGGTGAAGCCATGACGGAGGACCGCCCATGAGGGCCACGATGATGCTCGCCGACTACGCCCAGATCGCGGACGGCAAGCTGTTCATTTCCGGTGGCGGCTGGTCGATGTGCGGACCCGGGCCGACCCCCTGCGCGGTCGTGGCGATCTTCCACGTTCCGTGGCAGGAGACCGACCAGAAGGTGTCCTTCGCGCTCCGGCTGATCGACGAGGACGGCCGGGCCGTCATGCAGCCGGGCGCGACGGACGGCCTGCCGGTTCAGGTAAACGGCCACTTCGAGGCCCGCCGCCAGCCCGCCATGACGCCGGGCACCGACATCAACGTGCCGATGAGCTTCAACATCGTGCTGCACCTGACCCCGGGCCGCCGCTACAGCTGGGTGCTCGACGTGGACGGGCACGCGGACGATTCCTGGCAGCTGTCGTTCGAGACCCGGCAAGCGGGCTAGCCGGCGGACCCCTGGGCCCTGGACAGGTCGACCTCGAACTCGACCACGACCTCGTCCTTGAGCTTGAGCGCGCCGAAGAAGCCGGTGTACGGCTTGATCCCGAACCCGGTCTGGGCCAGCGTCACGCTCCCCCGGTACCGGCCGGAGCCGGAATCGGTCAGCTGCAGGCGGGCCGGCTGCGACTTGCCGTTGAGGGTGACCGTGCCCTCGATGGCACCTCCGCTGGACCCGGACGGGATGATCCGCGACGAGGCGAAGGTCGCGGTGCCGCCACGCAGGATCCCGCCGATCTGCTTCTTGATCTCCCGGCGGTCGCGGTCGGTGAGCGGCACGGCGCCGCCCGTTCCCTCGCGGACCTCGAGCGAGCCCAGGTCGAGTTCGGCGCTGACCGTGGCGGCAGACTGGCCGCCGTCGCTCTCGGCGGGCACCTCGACCTGCGCGGACCAGCGGGTGACCTCGATGGTCAGGTCGTGGCCCGCCCGGGCGGCCAGCCCGGACCGGCTGGTCTTGATGACGACACGCCCCGTGTCCGGCCCGAGGCGGTAATTGCCTGAAGTTGCAGCCACGGGGCCAACCGTAGGCGGTCGGACGGCAAAGGTCTACTACCGGCGGTAGCGAAGGGCCAGTAGATCAGGGCAGGGGGAAATCGCCGAACAGCTCGCGGATCCGGCGCAGGTCACGCAGCCGTGGCTCGGTGGCGCCGCCGACCCAGCGGCTGACGGTCTTCACCGAGACGCCGAGCTGCTTCGCGGCCACTTCCATCGTCATGCCCTCGCGGCGGAGTACGTTGCCCATCCAGTCGGCGAACGCCGTGTCGTCATCGTTGCCGTCGGCCATCGAAGCCGGACCGTCCCGGCCGGCCGCGGCGGCCTTCATGTCCGAGGCCTGGTTCTTCAGCAGCGAGGCCAGGGCGTCGATGCCCGCGGGCGAGCTGACCTGCGCCCCGGAACGGAGCACGTCGACCTCGACGTGATCGGGGAAGATGCGGAAGGACACGTTGATGGCACCGCTTGGGCCCGCCGCCTCGAGCAGCGCGTGGGCCACGGTCTCGCCCACCTCGCGGTTGTCTTCCTCGGTCAGCGGGGACTGGGCCAGGCAGCGCTTGACGAAATCCCGGACGTCAGGAATGGAAGAAGGGCGCGCGGGGAACGTCTGCGACAGGACCACGACGGGTACAACTTCAATGTTGTCGCTGATCAAGTCGGCTTGCTTCTCCATCGCCGCCCTCCGGTTCGCGCGGATCACGGTAACTGTCCGGCGCGCGCAGTCACCGGTATGACATGAGAGTACGTGGAAAAGGGCACCTGAGACGAGCCGGATCAGATAGACATATGTGTCCAGCTGCCCGACGGTTCTGTCTTGAGATCTCACCTGGACAGGAATAACCTGTTGGAGCCGGTGATGGCCCCGTTGCCTTCCGCCGGCATATTGTGAACATGTGATGAGCGGTGAGCGGGCCGGCGCATTTCGCCGGCGACTTGCTGAGGCACGCCGAGAATGGTCTCGCGTGGCCCAGCGACGCCGCACATCCCGATCCCGGCCGTCCAGCCGTACCACCGGATCGGGGCCGCACCATGTATCGGCGCGAGCCCGGCACGGGTCGCAGGAACATTCTGCCTGCCCCGCACCCCGATCGCGCATGACCTTAACCAAGGCACCCGCAGATACGGGTCGCCTAGCGAAGGGGTGGCCGCTATGACCCAGGCCGCGGAGGATCCCGTCCTGCATATCCTCTGGATGAACGGAGGCCTCGGCTGCGACGGGGACTCGGTGGCGCTGACCGCCGCTACCCAGCCCAGCATCGAGGAGATCGTGCTCGGCGCCCTGCCGGGCCTGCCCAAGATCGCGGTGCACTGGCCGCTGATCGACTTCGAGTGCGGCCCCGAGCAGGGCGCCGACAACTTCATCGAGTGGTGGCACAAGGCCGACCGGGGTGAGCTCGACCCGTTCGTCCTGGTGGTGGAGGGTTCCATCCCGAACGAGGCGATCAAGTCCGAGGGCTACTGGTGCGGCTTCGGCAACAACCCGGCGACCGGGCAGCCGATGACCACCAACGAGTGGCTGGACCGTTTGGCCCCTAAGGCCACGGCCATCCTCGCGGTGGGCACCTGCGCCACCTACGGCGGCATTCATGCCATGGCGGGCAACCCGACCGGGGCCATGGGCGTACCCGACTACCTGGGCTGGGACTGGAAGTCCAAGGCGGGCCTGCCGATTGTCTGCGTGCCCGGCTGCCCCATCCAGCCGGACAACCTGTCCGAGACCATCCTGTACCTGCTCTACCAGGTGGCCGGCCAGGCGCCGATGATCCCGCTGGACGAGGCGCTGCGGCCCAAGTGGCTGTTCGAGGCCACCGTGCACCAGGGCTGCGACCGGGCCGGCTACTACGAGGAAGGCGACTTCGCC
>DAIOWL010000226.1:0-9064 GCA_036758545.1 Streptosporangiaceae bacterium
ACCAGCGACGCGTGGTTCGGCGAGGCGACATTCAGCCGCGGCGCCTCGTTCGACAGAGTGGTCTTCACCAGCGACGCGTGGTTCGGCGAGGCGACATTCACCGGCGACGCCGGGTTCGGCGAGGCGAGTTTCACCGGTGACGCGTGGTTCGACAAGGTGACATTCGGCCGCAGCGCCTCGTTCGGTGAGGCGGCCTTCAACGGCGACGCCGGGTTCGGCCGGGCGGCCCTCAGCGGCCGCGCCTGGTTCAGCGAGGCAACGTTCCGCGGCGGTGCTGATGCTCTGCATTTCGAGCAAGCGCGAATCCTTTCACCCGGCGCTTCACATGTGTGGCCAGCGGGGTGGCGCCTGGTTGACGCCGACGGCAGTGGATACACGATTGTCCGCGCGAACGACGACGGCGGTTCCTGACCGGCCGCTGGCCGACATTTGTCGCTGACGAGCCACGATCATCACGGCGGAGCACGCCGTGATGCGGGTCGGCGAGGCGGCCCGTGGCCGGACAGGCGGTGATCTCGCCCGGGTACAGATGGGCAGCCGTGCTCGATGGAGTGCAGGACGTAGAGCATCCGCACGAATGCGATCTCCATCTGGAGAAGGCCGCGGGCCGGCGCCGTCGCGATTCGTACGTCCGACGTACGACGGGACCGGTGACGGAAGCGCGCTCGGCGGCGTTCGACCAGGATGGTCGTTAGCACGCGAAGGCCGTCGCTGAATGCGTCCAGGTTGCTCACTCCGTGGATCCTGGGGTGCTCGAAACTCGGAACCTCAGCGACACGGAGTCCTTCCTCCGCTACCCGCATATGGATCAGCGTCTCGATCTCGAAGCCGTCGCCCCACAACCGTCCGTCGCCCTTGCTCGAAGGAGGAGAGGTGACGTCGAGATCCAGTACCGGAACGTGCTTCTTCCAGAACACGTTGAACCCGTAGCAGAGGTCTGAGTAATGCGTTCCATGGGAGAGGTTGACCGCCGCGCCGAGCAGGTGGTTACCGAGCCTGCGCAGCTGCGTGATGTCGCTGCTGCCGCCGCCCGGGGCGAACCTTGTTCCCTTGGCGAAGTCGGCGCCGCGCAGAAGCGCGTCCACGAACCTCGGGATCTCGCTCGGATCGGCCGACCCGTCCGCGTCGACCATGGCGATGACGTCACCGGCCGCAGCCTCGAACCCGCAGGCCAGGGCGTTGCCCTTTCCCCGGCGAGTCTGCTGCACGACCCGGACGTCGGACCGTAGCTGGCGGGCTACCGCTATCGTGTCGTCCACCGAGTGCCCGTCCACCACGATCACCTCGTAGACGTCCGCGGGCAACCGCGAGAAAACGTGCGGCAGGTTTCTTGCCTCATTCAATGTCGGAATGACCACGGAAACGCGTGGCCACGGTAGATTCGAGCTGGCCTGAGACACCATGGCTCCCTCATGATGCCAGGTCCCCCCCGATACACTGGCTGCTCAGCGGTCTCGCTTATTCCAATGATCTGCCTTATATCCCTCCAGGTAATGTTTCAGGCCTAGCCTATTTGCGTCTCCGCGGACCGGACGATGGCTCGGCGTTCAGTTTCCTGAACACCCCGGGCCGACCTGCCGGACCACTCGCAGCACCCGCCACCAGCCGCCAGGGCGGGCCGCCAGCCTGGACAACCCGGCAGGCATCCCCGATCGGGGCCACGCAGTGGTCAGCGTCGGGCATCTCCCCGTTCATGTCGCCACCCACATAGCATGAGCTCACATTTCTGCGCGCCCGCGGAAAAGGTTAATAACTGCGGCACGGTCGGCGACGCCGAGCTTTCGTACTATCGAAGCGATATGCACCCTGACTGCAACCGTCGACAACATCAGCCGCCGGGCGATCTCGCCCGTTGACTGTTGCTGGACCAGCAGGGCGAGGACCTCCCATTCACGACTGGTCAGCCGTTGGCCCAGGCTGCGATCTGCGACCGGCTGGCGCCAGCGGGGCTCATGCCCACGGAACTGCTCAAGCATGTGCGCGACCAGCGTACGGGGGATGGCCGCCTCACCCGAGAGCACCCCTTCGAGCGCGTCGGGTAGCCGCCGTAGGTTCATCGTCTTCAGCAGGTACCCGTGGGCTCCGGCGCGCAGCGCGGCGAACAGGTCGGCGTCGTCATCCGAGACGGTCAGCATGACGATCTTCGCCTGCGGAAGCCTGGCGGCGATTTCCCAGGCCGCGGCGAGGCCGCCGCCTGGCATCCTGATATCGAGCAGGCAGACATCCGGTCGCCCCCGTACCGCGGCCTGAATGGCTCCGGCGGCATCCGCCATCGAAGCGCACACGCTGAACCGCTGGTTACGTTCCAGCGCTCGCTGTATATCGTCCCGGCTGGGCGCATGGTCATCGGCGATCAGCACCCGGGGCGACCTCCTTTTCGTGCTCACAGCGTCACCTCCACCTGACTGCCCTGACCGGGCCAGGAAGAGACGACCAGTTCGGCGCCGACCGCATTGGCACGTTGTCGCATCGAGATAAGGCCGAACCCGCCGCCCGGGTCAGCGGGATCGAAACCGTGTCCCTGATCGCTGACCCATAGCCGCACCCCGGAGCCGCGACGTTCCAGCCGGAGGTCGACCCGGTCGGCGCCGCTGTGCCGGGCGGCATTGGTGACTGCCTCGCACGCTATCCGCACGAATGCTTCTCGCCGCGGGGCCGGCAGCCGGATGTCGGAGGTGAGATCGAGATCAAGTTTCACCTGATAGCGCTCGGCGACCTCGGTCACGGCCTCGGCGATCGTGACCTCGAATGGCTGGCTGCTGGGCGCCGCCGCGGCGCTGATGACCCGACGGGACTCCTGCCGCGCGCGCTCCACGGCCCGGCGCAATCGATCCAGGGAGTCTTCGTCTGCCCCTTCGTCCAGCGAGTCGAGGTTACGCGCCAGGTACGCGAGTTCTTGCGCTACCCCATCATGCAGCTCGCAGGCGATTCGCTGCCGCTCCGTCAGCGCCGCTACCGTCGACAGCGCACGCCAGTAGGACCAGATTTCCCGGATGGAACCAAGGAGAAGGACCGCGTAGAAGAAACACCGGAACGCGTCGCCACCGTACAGAGACTGCGGGTCCATGGCCGACAGCAGATAGTTGACCTGGGACGCCGCCGCCAGCAAGGCGGCGACGGCAAGCCAGCCGAAGAACTCGTCACCGCTCCGCCGCGAACACCGCAGGAACCCGACAGCGGCCAGACCGTACAGTACCGCCCCCGCCAGTAGCGGGCTGGACTGCGCCAGATGCGGGTCGGAGCGGCTAGACGAGCCGGACATCAGGGAAGCCACCTCCTGCGGCGGCAATGAGCGGGCTAGCGCGGGAATGAGGACCAGGGCCAGCAGCAGCGCTGTTGTCACGGCACCCGCGCCCACGACGAGCAGAGGCCCTGACGGCCGCAATTGACGGTCCGGCAGGAATGCGGCGAGGACGAACAGCAGGGCACCAAACGAGTTGGCCACGGGCGCCGCCCAGATGGTCAGGTCATCCGGCGCCCAGCCCGCTACGGCTGGCACCGTACACAGGAAAAGGTTGGACAGCGCTAGCACCGCGAGCGCGGATGCCAGCAGGAGCTCGTTCAGCCGGTTGCGGCGGCGAAGCCGTCCGAATACCAGGAAGTAGGCCAGCAATCCGATCACCGACGCCGCCGTGTCCAGGGCCAGGTCCGCTGCCTCCTGCGGGTAGCCAAGGTGCAGTCGCGGTGCCAGCGCCAGGGCCGCGGTCACCGCGAGCAGCACAATTGCGGTCACGATAATCGCGGCGTCCATCCCCCGCATGGCCCTGAAACGGGCGGCGACGGCAGACCGCAGCAGATGACTGCCTGCGGGTCCCTGCCTGCCGGACGCGGACGGGGCGGGGTTTCGCCCTCCCGTGCTGCGCTTCACGGTTAACCCGCCGCCAGGGGAAGCCGGAGCCAGACCCGGGCTCCGAGTCGATCCGTGAACACCTCCACCCTCCTGGCGATAGGTCTCAGCCGCAAAGGGACGCTGCCCGGGATGTTCCGCTCAGCGGGTGCCACGCTCACGGTCGTAACCGCAGCCACGATCGACCGCGGCCTGATAATCCGACTGGATGACTCGTCTGACGTCACCGGGCACGTCACATCCACCCAGACCCTCCTTCCGCACCTCTTACTGATAGGTTGTGCGCAAGCAGGGATTATTAGTCAGACAGCGACATTATTACTCAAATCAGACGAACGGGCATCGATCGCCCGGGTTTTGTCACCTTGTCGTTACCGTGAGCGGGTGCCAGGCGCCGTAGCGTGGGCTAGAAGCCCACTGCGAGGCCCCGGCAGCAGAGGATCAAGGCGCTGAGGGCGTCTTCCCTCCTGGCGATCAGGTATTTTCGCGTGCGCGTTCGATCGTGATGATGGCCGTGTAGGCACCCGTCTCGATGGGCTTGCGGAGCTCGAGGCGGAGCCAGCTCAGCGGGAAGTCCGCGAGCAAGCGCCCGGCCACGCGCTCCGCCGCCGTCTCGATCAGGCGGAACTTGCCTTCGCGCAGCACGGCCGCAATCGTCTCCGCCACGGCCGAGTAATCCAGCGCATCTGCTAGGTCGTCGCTCGCCGCGGCTGCGCGCACGCCGGCGGTTTCGGGCACCATGTCCACGGTGACCACGAGGGTCTGCTCGACGTCGCGCTCCCAGGCGTGCACGCCGATGACCGCATCGACGCTGAGATCCCTGACCGATATCAAGTCCGTCACGGCACCGAGGCTAGCCACTGCTCGACGCCGGCGATGTGCACGGTCGCCCATGACCTGGCCACCTCGGGCTCGTGCGCGGCGAGCGCGTCCAGGATGGCCCGGTGCTCGGCCAGCGTCTGCGCCCGCGCGCCGGTCTGGGTGAGGCCGCGCCAGACCCGGGCCCGGGTGGTCGGCCCGGACATCGACTCGAGCAGTGAGGAGAGCACCGAGTTCCCCGAGCAGGCCACGATCCGCCGGTGGAACTCCAGGTCGTTGGCCACCAGTTCCTCGGCCGCCGGATCCGGTCCGATGCTGTCGAGCAGGGCGCGCAGGCTGCCGCTCTCCTCGGCGGTGATCCGCTCGGCCGCCATCGCGGTGGCGGCGGGCTCAAGGATGCGCCGGACCCGGAGGAACTCCAGCAGCGTGTCATCGCGGTGGAAGTCGACGATGAAGCTCAGCGCCTCCAGCAGCAGCCGCGGTTCCAGGCTGGTCACGTACGTGCCGTCACCGCGCCGCACGTCCAGGATGTTGACCAGGGACAGCGCGCGCACCGCCTCGCGCAGCGAACTGCGGGACAGCCCGAGGTCGGCGGCCAGGTCCGCCTCGCGCGGCAGCCGGTCGCCCGCGCGCAGCGCGCCGGACGTGATCATGGCCTTGATCTTCTCGATGGCCTCGTCGGTTACCGCCAAGCCGTGCCTCCGCGCCGTCGAGCAGGGCCCGGCCCCCGCCCGGAGAGATCCGATGTTTGCCCCGAGTATGACATACGGGATCTGGGCTGCCTGACGGCGGCGGCTGGTACGAATGAGGGCATGACCGAGCACGAGGCGGAACTTCGGGACGAGGCGGAACGGTGCCTGCGGGCCCTGGCGGGCGAGCACGCGCGGCTGCGCGAGGACCAGTGGACCGCGATCCGCGCCCTGGTCGCGGACCGGCGGCGGGCGCTGGTGGTGCAGCGGACCGGCTGGGGCAAGTCCGCGGTCTACTTCATCGCCACCGCGCTGCTGCGCGCCCGCGGCGCCGGGCCGACCGTGATCGTGTCCCCGCTGCTCGCGCTGATGCGCAACCAGGTCGAGGCGGCGAAGGGGGCCGGGATCCTGGCGCGCACCATCAACTCGGCCAACACCGCGGAGTGGGAGGCGCTGTACGCCGAGGTGGCCGCCGGCCAGGCGGACGTGCTGCTGGTCAGCCCGGAGCGGCTGAACAACCCGTCGTTCCGTGACCAGGTACTGCCCGAGCTGAGCCGGTCGGCCGGCCTGGTGGTGATCGACGAGGCGCACTGCATCTCGGACTGGGGGCACGACTTCCGGCCCGACTACCGCAGGCTCCGGACCCTGCTGGACGGCCTGCCCGCCGCGATCCCGGTCCTGGCCACGACGGCCACCGCGAACGCGCGGGTAACCGCCGACGTCGCCGAGCAACTCGGCTCCCCCGGTGAGACGCTGGTGCTGCGGGGGCCGCTGGACCGGGACTCGCTGCGGCTGGCCGTGGTCACGCTGCCCACCGCGCACCAGCGGCTCGGCTGGCTGGCGGCCCGGCTGGACGGGCTGCCAGGATCCGGCATCGTGTACACGCTGACGGTCGCGGCCGCCCAGGAAACCGCGGCCTTCCTGCGCGAGCAGGGTCTGCCGGTGGCGGCCTACACCGGCCGGGACGAGCCGGAGGAGCGGGCCCGGGCCGAGGAGGACCTGCTCGCCAACCGGGTCAAGGCGCTGGTCGCCACCAGCGCGCTCGGCATGGGCTTCGACAAGCCGGATCTCGGCTTCGTCGTGCACCTGGGCGCGCCGCAGTCCCCGGTCGCCTACTACCAGCAGATCGGCCGGGCCGGACGCGCCACCAAGCGCGCCGACGTGATCCTGCTGCCGGGCCGGGAAGACCGGGATATCTGGGCCTACTTCGCCTCGCTGGCCTTCCCGTCCGAGCGGCAGGTCCGCGCCACCCTCGCCGCCCTGGCCGAAGCGGACCGGCCGCTGTCGGCCGCGGTGCTCGAGACGCACGTGGACCTGTCCCGCGGCCGGCTCGAGTCCATGCTCAAGGTGCTCGACGTGGACGGCGCGGTGCGCCGGGTCGGCGGCGGCTGGACGGCGACCGGTCAGCCGTGGCACTACGACGCCGAGCGCTACGAACGGGTGGCCGCCGAGCGCGCCCGCGAGCAGCAGGCCATGCTGGCCTACCTGGCCACGGACGGGTGCCGGATGGAGTACCTGCGCCGGCAGCTCGACGACCCGGCCGCCGTGGCGTGCGGCCGCTGCGACAACTGCACCGGGCAGCGCGTGGGCGGCGAGGTCCCTGAGACGAGCGTGACCGCGGCGCGCGAGCGGCTGCTCCGCCCGGGCGTGACGGTCGAGCCGCGGCGGATGTGGCCGACCGGGATGAAGGCCCTCGGAGTGGACGCGGCCGGGAAGATCCCGCCGGAGCTGACCGCCGAGCCGGGCCGGGCCCTGGGCCGGCTTACCGACATCGGCTGGGGCAGCCAGCTCAGGACCCTGCTGGCCGAGGGCGCGCCGGACGAGCCGGTCACCGAGCCGGTGGTGGCCGCGGTGATCACGGTGCTGGCCGCCTGGGACTGGGCGCAGCGCCCGGCCGGCGTGCTCACCCTGCCGTCACGCACCAGGCCCCGGCTGATCACCAGCCTCGGCCGCCAGCTCGCCAGCGCGGGCCGGCTGCAGTACCTCGGCGCGCTCGCCTACGCCGGCCAGGACGGCCTCGACGGGCCCGGGCCGCGGCGGCACAACAGCGCGCAGCGGCTGGGCTCGCTGTGGCACGCCCTGGAGCTGCCCGGTGACGTGCGGGACGCCGTCGGCGGCCTGGACGGCCCGGTGCTCGTGGTGGATGACCGCATCGAGACCGGCTGGACGATGACGGTGGCGGCCCGGCTGCTCCGCCAGGCGGGCGCGCCCGCGGTGCTGCCCCTGGTGCTGGCGGTAACAGCGGGCTAGCCGGCGGCTGGCGGGAGCGATCGCGGCAGGCCGAACCAGGCGAGCACGCCGCTCTCGAAGCGGGTCAGGGCGCAGATGCGGTCGCCGGCCAGGGTGAGAACGAACAGGCCGGTCCCGGAGCGGATGCCGTCGGGGCCGCGCACGTAGGCGCCGAAGGCAGGCTGGCCGTTGGCGCGGGCCGGCACCAGGCTGTACGCGCGGCCCGAGCCGAGCAGGGTGGCGCAGAACCGGGCCACGGCGTCCCGGCCCTGGTATTCCAGCGGTATCGGCGGCATCGACATGAAGACGTCATCCGTCAGCAGGGCCACCAGCGCGTCGACGTCGGCGGACTCGTACGCGCGGACGAACCTCGCCACGATCGCGTCCTCGGCCGGCGAGCCGGGCGCCGGCGAGGGCTCGCGGCCGGCCTCGGCCGGCCGCGAGCGCTGCAGGCTGGCGCGCGCCCGCTTCAGCGCGCTGGTGACCGACTCGACGGTCACCTCGAGCATGTCCGCCACCTCGCTGGCGCGGAACCCCAGGACATCGCGCAGGATCAGCACGGCGAGCTGGCGGGGCGGCAGGACCTGCAGGGCGGTCACGAAGGCCAGGGAGATGGATTCGGCCTGCTCGTAGCGGACCTCGGGGCCGGGCGGCGCGCCGATAGCACCCTCGAGGAGGGCGTCGGGAAATGGCTCGAGCCAGACGACCTCGCCGAGCCGGGTCGGCTCCGGGGGTTCGACCCCGGGGATGTTCCACTCCCGGGCGGGCCGGCGGCTGGCCGCGCGGCGCGCGTTCAGGCACCGGTTGGTAGCGATCCGGAACAGCCAGGTGCGGAGCGAGGCGCGCCCCTCGAACCCGGCCAGGCCCTGCCAGGCGGCCAGCAGCGTGTCCTGCAGGGCGTCCTCGGCGTCGGCGAAGGAGCCGAGCATCCGGTAGCAGTGCACCTGCAGCTCCCGGTGGTGCGGCTCGGTCAGCTGCCGGAACGCCTCGCCGTCCCCGGCGCGCGCTCTCGAGATGAGGTCGGCTGTCATCACCTTCAGGTAGACACCGGTCAGGGAGCGAACTGGGCGGCTCAGGCGACGTGAGGCTCGGTGCCGTCCTCGCTGACCATCGGGCGGCCCGCGACGGCCCAGCCGGTCATGCCGTCGGACACGTTGACGGTGTTCAGCCCGCGGGCGGCCAGGGCCTGGGCCGCGTAGGCCGACCGGTTGCCGCTGCGGCAGATCACGTACAGCTCACGGTCGCTGGGCAGCTCACCGAGCCGGGCACCGAGGTCACCCAGCCGCACATGCACCGCCTCCGGTGCGTGCCCGGCCGTCCACTCGTCGTCCTCGCGCACGTCGAGCAGGAACACGCCGGCCGGCAGGTCCGCCGACATCACTTCGGGCACGGCGACGGGCTGGTTCATCTCTCGGTCACTCCTCATGCGGGCGGGCTGCGGCCCCCGGTCGGGCCGCGGTCGCTACTGTACCCAACGGGG
>DAIOWL010000227.1:0-7256 GCA_036758545.1 Streptosporangiaceae bacterium
TCGTCCCGCTTGGCGTCGCGGGTCCGCCAGCGCCCGCGCAGCAGCGGGATGCTGAGCAGGAAGAAGACGATGCCGCCGAAGCAGATCCAGTACCACGTCTTCCACTGGCCTGCCGTCTTGGCCGCGGCGTTCTGCACGTCCGCGCCGTGGGCCTTCAGGTAAGTGAAGACGCTCGGCGGGACCTTGGACAGCGCCGTCAGCTGCGTCCCGTACGGGGCGATGGTGGTCAGCTGCGCCGAGTACGGCGCGATGGTCTTCAGGTCCGCCGCGTAGGGCGCGACCTTCTGCAGGTCCGGCGCGACCGCGATCACGCCGTTGATGGCCGCCTTGTTCTGCGAGATGCTCGTCAGCATGGCGACGCCCTTGGCGCCGCCGCCGGCCGCGGCGATCGCCTGGGTCAGCAGCGGACCCGGGATCTTGGACGGGTCGCTGTAGGTGGCCAGCTTGGTGAACAGCGCCTGGTGGGCCTGGATCACCGCGAGCTGGGGCGCGAACTTCTGCGCGTTCGCGAGCTGCACGCCGTCCTTCTGCGCGATGGCGATGACGGTCGGCGGGATCTTCCCCGCGGTGGCAATGACGTTCGGCGGGATCTTCTGCGCGGTCGCCACGATGTCGGGGTGCGCGGTGGCGAAGGCCAGCTCGGTCTTGTACTGGGTGGCGTAGGCCTGCACCTGGGCGCCGTAGTTCACCAGCGGGGTGACCGTGTTGACCACCAGCGGGAGGCACAGGTACGCGCCGAAGACCACGATCCGGATGATCCAGCCCCAGATGGCCAGGCCGGTGGCGATGAGCGCGGGGTTGCGGGCCTCCACGGTCTCGGTGAAGCTGGCCATCCACGGGGTGTAGGCGATGCCCAGGCCGAGCGACAGCAGCGCCAGGATGATCGCGAGGCTGTAGTAGCTGGGATGGTGGCCCGCCTGCATCAGGTAGATCACGGTCATCACCGCGGCCAGCACGCCGCCGATCACCATGAACGGCTTACGCACCCGGAACCGGTCGGAGATGACCCCGATCAGGATCACCGCGATGACGTTGAACCCCCAGTTCCAGTTGCCCAGCCCGTTGGCGTCCTTGACCGAGAACCCGAACACGGTGGTCAGGTAGATCACGGCGAACGCGACGGCGGTGTAGTAGATCAGCAGCATGATCGACACCGCGATGGAGGAGACGATGACGTCGGTCTTGAGCA
Source organism: Streptosporangiaceae bacterium (assembly GCA_036758545.1). Taxonomy (GTDB): domain Bacteria; phylum Actinomycetota; class Actinomycetes; order Streptosporangiales; family Streptosporangiaceae; genus Palsa-504. The sequence continues at coordinate 1,190 of DAIOWL010000227.1, forward strand.
GCTGGCGGAACGGGCGGCGCAGCGCCGCCTCGATGTCCGCGTCGGTCAGGCCCTTGGCCCTGGCCTCGATCAGCGCCCGGTCGCGCAAGGTCACCATCAGCTGATCGCGCAGCCGCGGGGACAGCTCCTTGAGCCCGACCAGCGCGATCACGAACACGATCAGGCCGGCGATGCCGCAGATGCGATACTCGTGGGTCCAGAACCGATCGTCGTTGACGATGGCGGGAACGGTAGCACTGCCCACCACCGAGACGATCAGGCTGCCGATCACCGGGCCGCTGGTCCAGAAGCCCATGGCCGTGGCCCGGCCCACCTGCGGGGAGAAGTCCCTGATCAGGGCGGGGGTGGCGACCAGGCAGATGCCTTCCACGAAGCCGACGACCCAGCTCTCGATGGTGAACGTCCACTTGTTGCTCGCGGTCGGCATGATGAACGCCACGAACACCGCGGTGAAGAACAGGCCGAACACCACGAGGTTGGCCCGGCCGAGCCGGTCGGTGATCCCGGCGAACAGCGAGCCGAACGCCCCGATCAGCGCGCCGAACGCCAGCGTCAGCACGAAGAACGTGAAGCTCATGTGCAGGTTGGCCAGGATCAGCGTGGACACCGAGCCGCCGACGTAGAGCTCGTAGTACAGCGTGATCGTGGCGAGCACGGTGATGGCCAGGTACGTCACCCTGGCCCTGGTTTCGGGATAGTTATCGAGCTGGCGCCTGAAGAGCCAATCGACCCATCCTGGTCGAGTGGAGACAGGCGGCGCGGCGGTCCCTGACATACGGTCACCCCTTGCCGTCGAGCGGTTAGGCCAGGCTGATGGTGACTTGACGGTAACCCCGCAGCAGGTAACAGATCAATAATTTGTTTCATACGTTTCCGCTAGATAGCCGGCGAGCGGTCTGGGCCTAAGCTCGTCACGTGCACACGGTCAGGACGGCGGTCCGGGTCGAGGGGGTGGTGCAGGGCGTCGGATTCCGCCCGTTCGTCTACGCCCTGGCGACCGGACTCGGCCTGACCGGGCTGGTCGGCAACGACCTCGACGGGGTGTTCGCCGAGGTCGAGGGGCCGGAAGCCGCGGTGGCCGAGTTCCTGGGCCGGCTGGAACTCCAGGCGCCCCCGCTGGCCAGGATCGAGCGGGTCACCACCCGGGCTCTTCGTCCGGTCCGTTCCGCATCCTTCGTGATCGCGGCCAGTGAATCCGCGGGGCTGCGCCGCACCCTGGTCTCGGCGGACACCGCGACTTGCGCGGACTGCCTGCGCGAGCTGGCCGACCCGGCCGACCGGCGCCACGAGTACCCGTTCATCAACTGCACCAACTGCGGCCCCCGGTTCACCATCGTCCGCGACGTGCCGTACGACCGGCCGCTGACCACGATGGCGCCGTTCGCGATGTGCGAGCGGTGCGCGGCCGAGTACCACGACCCCGCCGACCGCCGCTTCCACGCCCAGCCCACCTGCTGTCCGGCCTGCGGCCCCCGGCTGGCCCTGGACGACGACAGCGAAGATCCCCTGCCCGCGGCCGCCGAACTCCTTCGCCATGGCCGGATCCTCGCCGTCAAGGGCCTGGGCGGGTACCACCTGGCCGCCGACGCCGCCTGCGAGCAGGCCGTGGCCGCGCTGCGCCAGCGCAAGCACCGCGAGGACAAGCCGTTCGCGGTGATGGCCGCCGACCTGGCCGCGGCGGCGGAACTGGCCGAGGTCGACGCCGCGGCCGCGGCCCTGCTGACCGGCCCGGCCCGCCCGATCGTGCTGCTGCCCCGACGCCCCGACGCCGCCGTCGCACCCGCCACCGCACCCGGCAACCGCCAGCTCGGCGTCATGCTGCCGTACACGCCGCTACACCACCTGCTGCTCGGAGCCGTGGGCCGCCCAGTGGTTCTGACCAGCGGAAATGTCTCCGACGAGCCGATCGTCTACCGCGACGGCGAAGCCAGGGACACGCTGAAGGACATCGCCGACGCGTTCCTGACCCACGACCGGGCCATCCACGTCAGGACCGACGACTCGGTGGCCCGGAGCTTCCGCGGCCGCCCGATGCTGCTTCGCCGCTCCCGCGGCTACGTGCCCGAGCCCCTCGCCGTCGCCACCGGGTTCCCGCGCCCCGTGCTGGCCTGCGGTGCCGAGCTGAAGAACACGTTCTGCCTGGCCCGGGGGCGCCACGCCTTCGTCTCGCAGCACATCGGGGACCTGGAGAACGCCGAGACGCTGCGCTCGTTCACCGAGGGCATCGAGCACTTCCGCCGGCTGTTCGACATCGACCCCCAGGTCGTGGCGCACGACCTGCACCCGGAGTACCTGTCCACCAAGTACGCGCTCGAGCTGGACCTGCCCGCCGAAGGCGTCCAGCACCACCACGCGCACATCGCCTCCTGCCTGGCCGACAACGGGGAGACAGGCCCGGTCATCGGGGTGGCCTTCGACGGGACCGGCTACGGCACCGACGGCACGATCTGGGGCGGTGAGTTCCTGGCCGCCGGCCTGGCTGCCTTCGAGCGCGGCGGGCACCTCGCCCCGGTGCCCATGCCGGGCGGCGCGGCCGCCATCCGGCAGCCGTGGCGGATGGCCGCGGCCTATACCGACGACTCCGAGGTCGCCCGCCGTCACCCCGATCAGTGGGCCGCCGTGCTCGCGATGGCCGCCAAGGGCATCAACTCCCCGCTGACCTCCAGCGCGGGCCGCCTGTTCGACGCCGCCGCCGCGATCCTCGGCGTCCGCGACGCGATCAACTACGAGGGCCAGGCCGCGGTCGAGCTCGAGCAGCTCGCGGAAACCCTGAGTCCCGGCGAAACCGGCGCGTACCCGGCCGCCGTCGAGGCCGGGGTCCCGTTCCAGATCCGCGGGTCCGATCTCCTGCACGCCGTCATAGAGGACCGAACGGACGGCGTTCCCGCCCCCCTGATCGCCGCTCGCTTCCACCACGGTGTGGCCGCGCTGATCGAGGCGGGCTGCCTGCTCATGCGCGAGCGGTACGACCTGGGCACGGTCGCCCTGTCGGGCGGCGTGTTCCAGAACCTGCTCCTGCTCAACGCCACCGTGGCCCGGCTGGAGGCCCGCGGCTTCCGCGTCCTGCTGCACTCCCGCGTGCCGTGCAACGACGGCGGCATCAGCCTTGGCCAGGCCCTGGTCGTGGCCAGCAGAGTAGCGGCTAGCAGATCCTAGGGAGCGGATCACCCACCAGCAGGTCCACGATCCTCGTCCCGCCGAACGCCGTCTTCAGCTGCACGATCCCCGGCTGCTCGGCCCGGACGTGGCCGATGACCGCGGCCTGCTCGCCGAGGGGATGCGCGGCCAGCGCGGCCACCGCGCGGTCGGCGTCCTCGCCCGGCACCACCGCGACCAGCCGGCCCTCGCAGGCCACGTACATCGGGTCGATGCCGAGCAGCTCGGAGGCGCCCCTTACCTCGGCTCGGACCGGGATGGCGTCCTCGCTGATCAGCACGCCCATGTCGGCGGCCCTGGCGATCTCGTTCAGGATCGTGGCCACCCCGCCGCGGGTCGCGTCGCGCATGGCCCGGACCCCGGGCACCGCGTCCAGCAGGTCCGCCACCAGGCCGTTCAGCGGGGCCGTGTCGGAGCAGATGTCCGCCTCGATGTCCAGCTCGCCGCGGGCCAGCATGATCGTGATGCCGTGGTCGCCGATCGGCCCGGACACGACGATGGCGTCGCCCGGCTGGGCCTGGGCCACGCCCAGGGTGCCGTCCCGTTCGACCACGCCGACCCCGGCGGTGTTGATGTAGCAGCCGTCGGCCTTGCCCTTCTGCACCACCTTGGTGTCGCCGGTGACCACGTGCACCCCGGCCCGTTCGGCCGCCGCGCGCATCGACTCGGTCACCCGCTGCAGGTCGGCGACTGGGAAGCCTTCCTCCAGGATGAACCCGGCCGACAGGTACAGCGGCCTGGCCCCGGACACGGCCAGGTCGTTGACGGTGCCGTTGACGGCCAGGTCGCCGATGTCGCCGCCGGGGAAGAACAGCGGGGACACCACGTAGGAGTCGGTGGTGAGCGCGATCCGGGCGCCGCCCACGGCCAGCTGGGCCGCGTCCTCGAGCGGCTCGAGCAGCGGGTTGCGGAACGCGTCGAGGAAGACGGCCTCGATCAGGGTGTGCGTGGCCTTGCCGCCGGCGCCGTGGGACATCGTGACGCGCTCTTCCCTGACCTTGGGGCGGCGCCGCCGCGCGCGGTCGATCCGGTCCAGCACCTGCTGTTCCCGGTCTCCGGGCTCGGCCAGCGGCAGCTGGCGCCGTCCCTCGGCGGCGAGGCTCTCGTGCCCAAGCTCGGTTTGGGCCAGGGCCTCGTCTATCCAGCTCTTGCTCATGATCCGGCCACCCCGGCCTCGGCGACCCGGTTGCGGTTCATCCGGCCGAAGTTGTAGTACGCCGCGCAGGCCCCTTCGGGCGACACCATGCAGGTCCCGATCGGGGTCTCGGGCGTGCACGCGGTGCCGAACACCTTGCACTCCCACGGCTTGAGCACGCCCTTGAGCACCTCGCCGCACTGGCAGGCCTTGGGGTCGGCTACCCGCACCCCGGGCACCTGGAAGAGCAGCTCGGCGTCCATCGCGGCGTACTTCTCGTGCACCTTGAGCGCCGAGTGCGAGATGAAGCCGAGGCCGCGCCACTCGAAGTAGGGCCGCAGCTCCATCGTCTCGCCGATGGCCTTCAGCGCTACCAGGTTGCCGTTCCACGGCACCACGCGCGCGTACTGGTTCTCGACCTCGGACCGGCCCTGGGAGAGCTGCACCATGAGCATGTAGATCGATTGCAGGATGTCCAGCGGCTCGAAGCCCGCCACCACGACCGGCTTGCCGTACTGCTTCGCGATGAACTCGTACGGCCGGCAGCCGATCACCGTGGACACGTGCCCCGGGCCGATGAAGCCGTCGAGCCGCAGGTCCGGCGAGTCGAGGATGGCCTTGATGGCCGGCACGATCGTGACGTGGTTGCAGAACACCGAGAAGTTTTTCAGCCCTTCGGCCCTGGCCCGGATCATCGTCATCGCGGTGGACGGCGCGGTCGTCTCGAACCCGATCGCCATGAACACGACCTGCTTGTCCGGGTTCTGCCGGGCGATCTTCAGCGAGTCCAGCGGCGAGTACACCATCCGGATGTGAGTGCCCTCGGCGTTCGCGTCGAAGAACGAGCCGCCGCTGCCCGGCACCCGCATCATGTCGCCGAACGAGGTCATGATCACGTCCGGCTGCGAGGCCAGGTGGATCGCGTCGTCCACCCGCCCCATCGGGATCACGCAGACCGGGCAGCCGGGGCCGTGCACCAGGGTGATCGACTCGGGCAGGTAGTCCTCGAGGCCGTGCTTGTAGATCGTGTGGGTGTGCCCGCCGCACACCTCCATCAGCTTGTACTGGCGGCCCGGCTCGCACAGCGCCGCTATCTTCGCGGCCAGCGCGTGGGCCTTGTCGGCATCACGGAATTCGTCGACGAACCGCATCGTGCCCACGCTCCTTCTACTCGATCACAGATGCCTTCAGCGCCGTGAGCTCGTCCTCGTAAGCCTGCCCGGTGCCCTCGAGGAATTGCAGGGTCGCGGCCGCTTCCTGCTCGTCGATCTTGGACAGGGCGAAGCCGACGTGGATCAGCACCCATTCGCCGGGGGCCGGCGGGTCGTCGGAGAGCAGGCCGATGTTGATCATCCGCCGTACCCCGCTCACGTTCACCTTGGCCAGGTCTGGCTGTTCCGGGTGAAGCTCGATGACCTCACCGGGTATGCCCAGGCACATGTGACACCTCCTCCGCGGTCAGTTCCCATAGCACCTGGTAGATCGTGGTCTGCGCCTCCTGGATCCGGTGCACCGAGGACGACGGGACGACGAACAGGAAGTCGATGCTGTCCAGCTCGGCCATCTTGCCGCCGTCGTAGCCGGCCAGCCCGATGGTCAGCATGCCGCGCCGGCTCGCCTCGTCGAAGGCGCGCACCAGGTTGGCCGAGTTGCCGCTGGTGGACAGCCCGACCGCGATGTCGTTCCGGCCGCCGAACGCGGCCAGCTGGCGGGCGAACACCACCTCCACGCCGACGTCGTTGCACAGCGCGGTGACCACCGACGTGTCGTTGGCCA